>JAFVPI010000060.1 GCA_017505405.1 Mogibacterium sp. | reverse complement strand
CCCTGCTCGAGATCGATTCGGTCAAGCTGAGAGTGGGCCACCTGGTAGATATCATCGGCAAGGAAAACAATATCCTTTCGATAGCAAAAAGGATAAACAACCGCGTGGTCAAAAACATGAACCGCGGACAGAGGGAGTACTACCTGAGAGAACAGCTCCAGGTCATCAAGGAGGAACTCGGCGAAGACGAGGATACCGATGATGAGGCGCGCCAGTGGAAAGAAAAGCTTGATGAACTCAAGCTCGATGAGAAGACCGACACAAAGCTGCGCAAGGAGATCGACAAGTTCACAAAGATGAGCCCGATGAGTCCTGACGCCAATGTGTCGCGCACATACATCGAGACCATACTTGACCTCCCGTGGCACAAAGCCAGCAAGATCAACCGCAATATCAACAAGGCCGAGAAGATCCTCAACGAAGATCATTACGGACTTGAGAAGGTCAAGGAGAGGATACTTGAGTGCCTTGCGGTGCAGCATCTTACAAAGAACAACAAAGGTCCTATCATATGTCTGGTAGGTCCTCCGGGAGTAGGAAAGACCTCCATAGCAAAATCCATCGCCAGGGCGACAAACAGGGAATTCGTAAGGATGTCACTTGGCGGAGTCAGGGATGAAGCTGAGATAAGAGGCCACAGGCGCACATATATTGGCGCCATCCCGGGCAGGGTGATAAACGGCATCAGCGAGAGCGGTACCAACAATCCGCTGTTCCTCTTCGATGAGGTGGATAAGATAGGAAGCGACTTCAGGGGAGACCCGGCGTCAGCGCTTCTTGAGGTGCTTGATCCTGAGCAGAACAGCACGTTCACGGATCACTACCTTGAGATACCTTTCGATCTTTCGGATGTGATGTTCATCACTACGGCCAACACCACCTCGACGATACCGGCGCCTCTTCTCGACAGAATGGAAGTCATCGAGCTTACCAGTTATACCGAAGAGGAGAAGGTCCACATCGCTAACGGATATCTTGTGCCTAAAAAGATGAAGGAGAACGGGCTGAAAAAGACCCAGTTCAGCATCTCAAGTGCAGCGATCCGTGACATCATCGAGTATTACACGCGTGAGGCCGGAGTCAGAAACCTCGAAAGAGAGATAGGTAACGCATGCCGCAAAGCGGCGCGGAACATCGTCAGCGGCAAGCAGAAGAAAAACAACGTAACACCGAGAAACCTGAGATCATACCTTGGAAAGAGGATATTCATAGAAGATATCGGATCACTGGAACCGGAAGTCGGAGTTACAACAGGCATGGCATGGACCACCGTCGGAGGAGTTACTCTTACTATAGAGACCGTAAAGATGCCTGGAAGCGGCAAGCTCATCCTTACAGGTCAGATGGGTGATGTAATGAGGGAATCCGCAACGACGGCTCTGGGTTACATCAAATCGATCTCCGGAAAATACAGGATCGGCAAGGACGTGTTCAAGGATTACGACATCCAGATACACATACCGGAGGGCGCTACTCCTAAGGACGGCCCGTCAGCAGGCATAACCATGTGCAGCGCGCTGTTCTCGCTTCTTACGGACCGCAAGGCTGATAAGACCATAGCGATGACAGGTGAGATAACGCTCAGGGGCAAGGTCCTCAGAATAGGAGGCCTCAAGGAAAAATCGCTTGCTGCATACAGGCAGGGCATACGCAGGATCATCATACCTAAAGAGAACGAGCCTGATCTCGAAGATATACCTGCATCAGTCCGCAAAGAAGTTGAATTCATAGCGGTATCCGACTTTGAAGAGGTCATACCGCTGGTGATACAATAAGGATATGAAGATAAACAAAGCCGAACTTGAAGCCGTTGCCGTAAAGGCGTCGCAATACCCGCCTGAAGACATCCCCGAGATAGCGTTTGCGGGGAGATCCAATGTCGGGAAATCATCGCTGCTGAACCTCATCACAGGCAGAAAGGCCCTGGCAAGAGTCTCGGGCAGTCCGGGAAAAACCAGGACAATTAATTTCTACAGATGTGATGATCTGTTCAGGATAGTTGACCTGCCCGGATACGGATTTGCGAAAGTAAGCAGAGCTGAAAGTGAGAAGTGGGGAGCCATGATAGAAGGCTACCTCGAAAACAGAAAAACTCTGCGCAAGGTGGTGCAGCTTGTAGACATAAGACACAAGCCCAGCGCGCAGGATGTGCAGATGTATGAATACCTCAAGTACTACGGCCTCGATGGGATAGTAGTTGCTACAAAGGCCGACAAGGTCGGAAACAACCAGAAGGCGGCCTGCATAAAAACGATAAGACAGACGCTCGGGATGGGCAGGGAAGACAAGGTCATACCGGTATCGGCACTTAAGAAGACCGGAGATGAAGAACTGCTCGAAGTGATAATTTCTCTGCTTTAGGAGAACAAGGAGGCAAAATGGCAAACCAGAAATTCGGAAAGATCCTTTTCACCGAGGAACAGATCGCAAATAGAGCAAAAGAGATCGCTGCTCAGATCGATAAGGACTTTGAGGGCGAGGAAGTCATCCTGCTCTGCACGCTGAAGGGTTCGATCCTCTGGATCGGAGACATCATGAAGAATCTCACAGTCAAGACCAAGCTCGACTTTATCTCCGCAAGCAGCTACGGCGCTTCCAAGACAAGCTCGGGTGTGGTAAAGATCAAATTCGATCCGGAGATCAACATGTACAACGCCAACATAATCGTTGTGGAAGACATAGTTGACACGGGAAACACGCTGAAGTATGTGCTCGGAAAGCTCGAAGAGAGAGGACCTAAATGCGTCAAGGTCTGCACGATGCTCAACAAGGAAGCTCGCAGGACCAATGATTTCCATGCAGATTACGTAGGCTTCGAGATCGATGATCTCTTCGTGATCGGCTATGGCCTGGACTTCGATCAGAAGTACAGGGATCTGCCATATATTTCATATCTGGAAGAGGACGACGTTGATTCACTCTAAGATATCTGAAGAGTTCAATAAGGATGATATGCGGGCTCTCATAGAGTCGGATCTGAAAAAGGATCTTCATATGCACACGCGTTACTCTGATGGAGAACTGACACCGCAGGAACTGATCGATATGCGTGTGGCAGAAGGGTATGAACTGCTTGCGATTACTGACCATGACGGCATGGGAGGCTCTGTGGCCGGAGCGCCGTATGCGGAGTCTATTGGGCTGCAGTTTATTTATGGTATCGAGTTTGATTCTGAGGATGCGCTCGGCAAGGACCTTCACATACTGGGTTATGGATTTGACCCTGAGAATGAAGAACTCATGGATACCCTTATTTATGTTCTCGAGGAAAGAAGGGACCGTAACGAAAGATTCAGAGAGTGCCT
The DNA here is from genome assembly GCA_017505405.1 of Mogibacterium sp. Taxonomy (GTDB): domain Bacteria; phylum Bacillota; class Clostridia; order Peptostreptococcales; family Anaerovoracaceae; genus Crickella. The sequence goes on along the minus strand of JAFVPI010000060.1, from coordinate 72,039 downwards.
CAATAAAAGGGGATATGGAATAAAGCCTGAAGAGATCTGGGCGGTAAACAACGGCAGATATGTAGGCAAGCCTACTTTTGCAACAGTTATGATGCAGAAGGGAATCGTAAAGGATGTAAAGGAAGCCTTTGATACTATTTTCAGGGAACCTGACCTCAAAGCCATAAAAAAGGTCACATTGCCTTCAAAAAAAGTAGTTGATGTCATACATAACGCCGGAGGGCTTGCCGTTATGGCACATCCGATGGAGCAGCGCCGCGCAAGTGAAAGCTTTGAAGATTTCAGACCGCGCTTATACCAGCTGATGGACAGAATGGTCGAGTACGGGATTGATGGTCTTGAGTGCTTCCATCCATCGGCCAGTCCTGAGCAGTCGGAACTGTTCGTCGCGTATGCAAAGGAGCACGGGCTGATGATCACACGGGGTTCAGACTTCCACTCAAAAGAGAACAGAAACTACGATATTTTTCACAGACCATAAAGATCGAAAGGATGCCGCAGGCGTCCTTTTTTTATATAAAGAATATGAAAACCGGCATAAAATGCCCTTATTCCTGCAGCAAATGACCTCCTCACAGAACCGTCATAAACCCTGAATGGCATACGGATAGAATGTTGCAAAGACATTAACAAAGAGGAGGCTGAAAATGAGAAAGAACGAATACAGTGTGCCCAAGGCGGTTTACTATCAGTGTATATGGCTGATAAAGGACATGGACAGGCTCAGAAAGCTGGAGGCTGTCAGCAATTACGCCACGAGAAAGGATGAGCTCGTGTTTTTCATGGATGATGATGAAGTGATAAGGGATCCGGAGGTGCTGGAGAAGGCAAAATGGAAACTGAACTGCATCAGAAAAGCACTTATCCGTATACCTGAGGAATACAGACAGACCACACTGGACTGCATAACATATAATATTCCGTACAGCGACATGGCTCATGAGAATACATGGCGGAAATGGAGGCAGATTTTAATTTGGGAATTGGCAAAAAACCTATTTTTGATATGAGCCGGGGATGCTACAATAAACATGGAATATATGATTATTGTAAAGGTGCATCATGATCTTCGAAGAAAAGACAATAGACAGCAAAATAGTGTATGAAGGGCCGGTGTTCAATATACGCAAACACAGAGTAACTACTGTAAACGGCGAGGAAATAAGGGACATCGTAGAGCATATCGGGGGCTCACTGATGGTGGCAATAACCCAGAATGGTAAAGTTCTTATGGAACGCCAGTATCGGAAGGCTTTTGAGCGTGCTCTGCTCGAGCTTCCGGCCGGAAGGACCGATCCCGGTGAAAAACCTGAGGTGACCGCAGCAAGGGAGTTGCATGAAGAGACAGGCTATACTGCCGGCTCCATCAAACACTTGCTCACTTTTTATCCTACCTGCGGATATTCAAATGAGACTCTGCACATTTTTATTTGCAGAGACCTCACAGCAGGGGAAACGGAGTGGGATGACAGTGAGTGCATAGAACTTCTGGAATTCGATCCGGATGAACTTATCGACATGATCATGAGGAACGAGATAAAAGACGCAAAGACGATCATAGGTCTGCTCTTCGCCAGGCAGGCCGGAGAGATATAGGAGGGACAGGAGATGCGTGGATTCATAGAGTACATGAAGAACGAAAAGCGTAAAGCTGCTAACACTCTCATCGCTTATGAGAGGGATCTTACAGCGTTTGAAAAGTATCTTGCCGGCAGGGGGACAGACAGTCTGGAAAAGTGTACCGACAATGATGCCATATCCTATGTGCTCCAGCTCAGCAATGAGAACAAGTCAAAACCGACTATAAACCGCAAAGTGTCGGCGCTCAGAATGTATTACGAGTACCTGATCACCAAAGGCGTGATCAGCGAGAATCCTTTCACGAGGATCAAGGCTATAAAGACCGACAAGCGCCAGATAGATTATCTTACGATCGAAGAAGCAGCAAAACTGATGGATCTGCCGGGAGATGATGCGAAGGGCCTTCGCGACAAGGCTCTGCTGGAGTTTATGTACGGTACCGGTGCAAGAGTCACGGAGGTAGTCAGACTGAGATTCAGCGACATCAATCTGAGGATGAATTTCGTTACACTCAGAGACGTCAATGACGAAAGCAGGATAGTTCCTCTTGGCAGCTATGCTTCTGCTGCTATGAAAGAATACATTGAAAAATCGTACGATGTCATCACTGGAAGGGAGCATGATATTGACGACTTCATATTCGTGAACTTCAGGGGCGAGCCTCTTACCAGACAGGGAATATGGAAGATCCTCAAGGACTACGGCCAGATGCTGGGCGTTGAATCGCGCATGACACCGCAGATACTCCGTGACAGCTTTGCGGTACATATACTTCAGAACGGCGGCGATCTGAGAACACTGCAGGAGCTTATGGGCTTCGAGGACATGTCGGTCGGCATCGCGTATCTGTCGGTTATCGACATCCGCGTAAGAGAAGTATTCAGAAGCTGTCATCCAAGAGCTTAAGTGAAATAAGCGGTTTAAATACTGTCGACAGGTGACTCGAGGACGCCGGTACTTAGCGATTGGCGAGTGCAAGCGAAGACAGAGCTTAGAACCGCTGCGTCCGAATGAAATGCTTTCCTTTTCACCACGGCATTGCCGTAGTGTAGAAAGCATTGATCTTCGTCGGCTAGCTCCTACGATAGCAGCGAGAGCGTGCCTGACGATAGTATATATAACGCTTTTATTGAAAAAGTTCTTGCATTCACAGATTCAGTATAGTATTCTATTAAGGCTGTCGGCTTACCGGCAGCCGAAGTTATTACGGGCGGTCCTCTGGAGACGGCATAAGGTCGGTGGCTTCAAGAACGTCTTGAGAGAGAAGGAGAGAATAACGTGAATATTTTAGATCAGATCACAATGGATTACAAAAAGGATGACATTCCTGAGTTCAAGGTCGGCGACACACTCAGAGTGCACGTAAAGATCATCGAGGGTCAGAGAGAAAGAATCCAGGTCTTCGAGGGATATGTACTCAAGAGACAGCACGGCGGCGTTAACGAGACATTTACAGTAAGAAAGCTGTCAAACGGAATCGGCGTAGAGAAGACATTCCCGCTGCACTCGCCAAAGATCGAGAAGATCGAGGTAGTCAGAAGAGGCAGAGTCAGAAGAGCTAAGCTCAACTACATGCGTCAGAGAACCGGTAAAGCAGCCAGAATCAGAAGCGCTGAATAGTGATCACCATGCATACCTGAGACCTTGTCAAGGGTATGCATTTTACTTTTAGGTAATGTGCAGCTGAGAAAGTACTCGGCTCGAGGTTTTCGAATCTGCCATTGCATCCTCAGTCACTCTGCGCCACGGGACGTTTGCGGAACTCGCTTCGCTCAGACATCCGCACAACGTCAGCCGTGCCGCTATCATTCCATCGGTGCAGCTGGCAAGATTCTCAAACGATTCTCGCCTCGTATCTTTCTCAGCTGCATATTATCAGAAAACTATGATTGACAATATTAACTGGTATCCGGGTCATATGAAGAAGACCCGCGAACTCATACAGGACAATCTGAAAGCTGTGGACATCGTGATAGAGATAGTCGACAGTCGTATTCCTGTGTCAAGCCGCAATCCCATCATAGATGAGCTCATATCAGGAAAGCCGCGCATCATAGTGCTTGGTAAGGCGGACCTCGCTGACGCTGCGGAGACTGATGCATGGACTGAGAAGTTCTCGGGCGGCAAGGGTGTGCGCCGCGTCATGGCGCTCAATCTTCAGTCGGGAGAGAATATAAAGAAACTGCTGAAAGCCCTTGAGGCAGAACAGCAGAGGAGAAACGAAGAGAGATCTGTAAAGAGACCGCTCCGGATCATGATAGTCGGAGTCCCTAACGTAGGCAAATCATCGCTCATCAACCGCCTTACAGGCAAAAGATCTGCTCAGACAGGCGATAAGCCGGGCGTGACCAAGGGCAAGCAGTGGCTGACACTTTCCAACGGAATGCAGCTGCTGGATACTCCGGGAATACTCTGGCCTAAGTTTGAAGATCCGAATGTCGGGCTCAACCTTGCTTTCTGCGGAAGCATCAAGGATGATATACTCGGCGTCCAGGACCTGGGCTTCGAGCTTATAAGGGTGCTCGGAGAGAATTATCCGGACCTCCTGAAGGAAAGATATAAGCTCGATGAGATCTCAGAAGAGACAATAGAGAACATGGATAATATCGCCAGAAAGCGCGGATTCATAATGTCGGGAGGACGGATAGACTACGAGAGGACCGGACGCACCGTACTGGATGAATTCAGGGGCGGTAAGATCGGCAGGATCACTTTAGAAAAAGTAAAGTAGGCTTTACGGTAAAGAACATTTTACATTGCGCTGATGTAAAGACCGCTTTACATATGTAACTATGACAAAACAGGAAAGACTTGAAAGAGATATAGCAAAGCTGGCTGAGATGAAGGCCCATGAGGATGAACTCAGGGCTCAGGGCTACAGATACATTGCCGGTATCGATGAGGTCGGAAGAGGACCTCTGGCCGGGCCGGTCTATGCTGCCTGCGTCATTCTCCCGGCGGATTTCGATGTATTGGGCATCAATGATTCCAAAAAGCTTTCGGCAAAGAAGCGCGGGGAGCTTTCTGATGTAATAAAGGAAAAAGCAGTAGCCTGGGGCATCGGCATAGCGGACAACAACGAGATAGACGAGCTCAATATCCTTGAGGCTACAAAGACTGCCATGAAAAGGGCGATAACCGCAGTAAGGGACATGCTCGCGGAGCGCGGATTGCTTGCTTCAGAAGGCGAGGCTCACGCGCAGGACATGCTCCTGATCGATGCCGTGAAACTTGATGCGGGGATGCCGAGCGAATCTATCATCAAAGGAGACGAGAAATGCCTGTGCATAGCAGCAGCTTCGATAGTTGCCAAAGTCGCAAGGGACTCTTTCATGACAGAGATGGACAGCGTTTATCCGGGATATGACTTTGCAGGCAACAAGGGCTACGGTACAGCGAAGCATTATGAAGGGCTTAGGATTTTAGGTAAGACCCCTATACACAGAAAGACTTTTCTGAAGAAATTTGATGAGAATCCTGAAACGGGACACAGGACTGTAAATAAGGAAGAAGACGGCAGGGAGGCCGCTAAGATGGCTAAGAAGGTATATGCGGTAAGAAAAGGCAGGACTACAGGCTTATTCATGAGCTGGGACGACTGCAAGGCGCAGGTGGACGGATTCGCCGGCGCCGAATATAAGAGCTTTGCAGACCCTGCTGATGCAATGGTTTATCTAGGCCTTGCAGGCGGGCCGGAAACCGGTACAGGGAAGTTCCCTGAGGGCGTCAGGGCATATGTCGACGGCAGCTTTGACAGTGCAAACGACAGGTTCTCATGCGGAGTCGTAATAGTTGAGACAGACGCGGACGGAAATTCAGAAACGACTGAGCTCAATGCTGCTTTCGATGATAAAGAGGCGGCTCAGCAGCGGAATATCGCGGGAGAGATCATGGGCTCAAAGCTCGCGATCGATCACTGCATCGCGAACGGCATAAAGGCGGTTGAGATCTATCACGACTACGAAGGGATAGGAGCCTGGGCAGACAGAAGATGGAAGGCCAACAATGCGCTGACTCAGGGATACAGGGATTTTGTCGAAGAGGCCAGAAAGACCATCGACATAAGATTCGTTAAAGTGAAAGCTCATGCAGGCAACAAATACAACGAGCTGGCAGATAAGCTGGCAAAGAAGGCACTTTCAGAATAGTAAAAAAAGGGGTGGAAATCGCAGCTGTTCTTCGCTATAATAACTTCGTTGAGTATAGCGATGTGGTCCATTAGCTCAGTTGGGAGAGCGACAGGGTGACAACCTGTAGGTCATTGGTTCAAGTCCAATATGGGCCACCACGTGGGCGGGATGACAAAGTCCCGTCATTTTTATTGTTAAAAGGCACAAATACGGGTATAATAAACGGCATATAATAAAAAAGAGAGACAAAAATGTTCAGAAACGACTATACCAGGACTTCCGACGGTGCAGCCGCGAAGGTCGCTTTCATGAATAAGGATCCGCTTGCATACTTCGTGGTGTCGATGCTGGCCGGTGCGTATATTGGGATAGGCGTGCTTCTGGCGTTCACATCGGGCGGCCTGCTGACGGGACTTCCTTATGCGAGGATAGTGATGGGGCTCACGTTCGGAGTTGCCCTGAGTCTTGTGGTCATGGCCGGAGCTGAGCTCTTTACGGGCAACAACCTTGCCATGGCAGCCGGGTTGCTGGATAAAAAGGTCACCTGGAAGGATGCTCTTAAACTATGGTGCATATGCTGGCTGGGCAATCTTGCAGGAGGAATACTTCTCGGGTCCATCTATCATCTGACAGGACTCTGCACCGGGCCGGTAGCTGAATTCATCGTATCAGCGGCAGGCGCAAAGATGGGGGCAGGGGCAGCTGCGCTCTTCGCAAGAGGCATACTGTGCAACTTCCTTGTTTGCCTCGCTGTATGGTGCGCCGGCAGGGCAAGTTCCGACTCGGGCAAGCTCATCATGATATTCTGGTGCCTCTTCGCGTTTATCACAACGGGGTTCGAGCACAGCATAGCCAACATGACACTGTTCACGGTCGCTCTTCTGCAGCCTGTCCATGAGGCAGTCACTGCGGGGGGCTTCATATATAACCTTGCGATAGTTACTTTAGGCAATATAGCCGGCGGGGCTCTGTTCGTTGCAGTGCCGTATTACATTGCCGGCCGGAGAGATAAATAAAGAAAGGGAAAGGGAACAATGAACTTCATCTTTGTATCACCGAATTTTCCACACACTTACTGGCAGTTCTGCGACAGACTGAAAAGGAACGGCATAAATGTACTGGGAATAGGAGATTGTCCTTATGATGCGCTTGAAGAGCCTCTGAAGGCGGCTCTGACAGAATACTATAAGGTCGACAACATGGAGGATTACGACCAGATGTACCGCGCGGTCGCCTATTTTGCATTTAAGCACGGCAAAATAGACTGGCTCGAATCCAATACAGAGTACTGGCTTGAGCAGGACGCGAAACTCAGAAAGGATTTCAATATCGCTTCAGGCGTTCAGCCTGAGGAGCTCGCGATGTGGAAGAGCAAGTCCGCAATGAAGCCTTTCTATAAGGAAGCCGGAGTTCCGACTGCGCGCAACCACAAGGTAAGCACTATAGAAGCAGCGCGTGAGTTCCTTGATGAGATCGGAGGTTTCCCGGTCATTGTAAAGCCGGACATCGGAGTCGGCGCGGCAGATACCTGGAAGCTTGAGAACGATGCTGACCTTGAGTGGTTCTATAACAATCTGCCTGAGCATCCGTATGTAATGGAAGAATTCGTGTACGGATATATTTATTCATACGATGCGATCGTAAACGCGCAGGGAGAGGTGCTCTTCGAGAGCTCCAACTGGTTCCCGCCATCGATCGCGGATCTTGTAAACAAGGGACTCGAGCTTACGTATTACACCACACCTGAGGTGCCTGAGCAGCTGCGCAGATACGGACGCGCAACGATCAAGGCCTTCAAGGTAAGAAGCAGATTTGTGCATTTCGAGTTCTTCCGCCTCACGCAGGCCAGAAAGAACCTGGGCGAAGTCGGAGATTTTGTAGGTCTTGAGGTAAACATGAGACCTGCAGGCGGATATACGCCGGATATGATGGATTATGCGCACAATACTGATGTATACGAGATATGGGCTGAAATGGTCGCATATAATGAGCGCCGCCTGCCTGACATCGGAGGAGATCAGTACTGCGCATATGCATCCAGAAAGGACATCCATCAGTATAAGCACAGCCATGAAGACGTGCTGAAAAAATACGGACACTGCATGAAGATGTGCGAACGCATGCCTGACGTACTGTCCGGAGCCATGGGCAATCAGTTCTACACTGCTGTCTTCAAAACATTTGAAGAGGTAGAAGAGTTCAATGAATTCATTTTGGAACGTGCATAATAACTAACAAAGAAGGGATAACTAAGAATGAACGATTACTACAAGAAAGAGTACAGCTGGATAATGGACAGAGAAATGGAGCACGCGGTCTTCGGAGACAGCGGCAGACTCTGCGTGGCTTTCGGACCGCAGAACGGTCATACATATGACTTCCGCAATTTCGGAATGATCGATACCATCGCGCCGTGGATTGAGGCGGGCAAGCTCAGAGTTCTCTGTGTTGACAGTATAGATGAGGAAACATGGTCGGCAGAGGGCCGTAATGAACGCGAAAGACTTGAACTTCAGGAGAGATGGTTCAGGTATGTATGTGATGAGCTCGTGCCTCAGTATCTCGGAGACGAGCGCGCTATCACAACGGGCTGCAGCATGGGCGCTACCCACGCCATGAATTTCTTCTGCCGCCGTCCGGACCTTTTCGGCGGAGTCATTTCCATGAGCGGCCTCTATGATACCAATTACTTCTTCCATGGATACAAGGATGACCTCACATATGCAAATTCACCGATAGAGTTTATTCCTAACATGCCTGAGCATCATCCATGGATGGATCTCTATAGACAGAGCAGCATTATCTTCTGCTGCGGACAGGGCGCATGGGAAGACGAGATGAGGGTCGACCTGCAGAAGCTGCATGAGGCATTCGAATCAAAGGGCATTCCTCACTGGGCTGATTACTGGGGCTATGATGTCAATCATGACTGGCCTTGGTGGAAGAAACAGCTCCCGTATTTCATGAGCAATATACTCGGCCAGCCGTGATAAATTCAGCGCCTGCGGGCGCTTTTTTTATTGACAAAAAAGTATCGAAAATCTATTGACAACAGGGTTTTGTGCGAGTATATTATGCATAGCAATTAGCACTCTCGTTTAATGAGTGCTAACAAAACGAAAACAAATTCAGGGAGGAAGGACATGGATCTGAGCGAAAGACAATTACAGATACTGCAGGCGATCATAACAGATTATGTGGAGAACGCCGAGCCGGTCGGTTCAAGATCGATCGCAAAGAAATATGACCTTGGTGTCAGCCCTGCGACTATAAGAAATGAGATGTCAGATCTTGAGGAGATGGGTTATCTGACTCATCCGCACACATCAGCAGGCAGAGTTCCTTCGGACAAGGCGTACAGGCTGTATGTAAATGAGCTGATGAAAAAGAAGAACCTCAGCGCAAAGGACAAGCGCATGATCAATGACAGACTTTCCGCGAGCAGGGATGAGTTCGACAGGACCATCAGACATGCTGCGGAGCTTCTCTCGGAGATCACGCATCTGGCATCGTTTGCGATGACGCCTGCTACCAACGAAGAAACGATAAGTTTCATAAAGCTGCTGCCTGTCGATGAGCGCACCCTCATTCTGATGATAGTGAGCGAGGGCGGGCAGATCACAAACACAACACTGAGACTTACCGTACCATATACTCAGGAGGCGCTCGATCTTCTCAGCAAGAATATGACTGTCAGCTACAAAGGCCGCACACTCGATGATGTTCTGAAGAGCGAGATCATACATGACGTCGGCTCAGACATCGAAGCTCTGAGTTCGCTGAAAGGCAGCGTAATGCCAGGCTTCCTCAGGACTCTTGAAGACATGCTGAACGTCAATCTGTATATGGAAGGCATGACGAACATCTTCAACCTGCCTGAGTACACAAGCATAGACCGCGCGAGAGACTTCATGGAACTCTTCGCCCGCAAGGACTGGTTCACACAGAAGATGCTCGCCCGTGATAACGGAGTCGTGGTCACCATAGGTGATGAGAACGACACAATGAAAGACTGTACGCTGATCACAGCTACATACCACGTGGACGGCAAACTCGTCGGCAAGATCGGAGTCATAGGACCGACGAGAATGAAATATGACGAGATAACGTCCATCATGGAATATCTCACTAACAACCTCAGTGAGAGCTTCAGGCTTCCGGGAAGCACCGGTGACGGAAACGCCGGCGACAAGAAGCAGAAGAAATAGAAACAAATAACCGCATGAAAGGAAATATTACTGATGTCAGAAGACAAGAAGAATCAGATCCCGATCGAGGACGGAGCGGATGAAGCTGAAGAAGTAAAGGCTGAGGAAGCCGAAGAGAAAGCTGAAGGCGAGGCTGCTGAAGAGGCAGAAAAGGAAGAAGCTCCAAAGGAAGACGAGGCAAATAAAGCCGAAGAAGAAGCGAAGAAAGCTGAGGAAGCTGAATCCGAGCGATATATGAGGCTGATGGCCGAGTTCCAGAACTTCAAGAGAAGAGTCGCCAGAGAGAAATCGGATATCCACGCATACGCGAATGAGAAGATAGTCGGAGAGCTTCTGCCGGTGCTCGACAATTTTGAAAGAGCGCTTGATACAGAAGGCGGCGATCCGGAAGCCTATGCAAAGGGTATGCAGCTCATATTCGAACAGCTTAAGAAAGCTCTCGAGAACGCAGGCCTCGAGGAGATCAAAGCGAAGGACGAGGCATTCGATCCGAATGTGCATAACGCCGTGATGACAGAGTGCCTTGAAGATAAAGAGGACGGCACCGTTACTAATGTCCTGCAGAAGGGCTATAAGCTCAAGGACAAAGTGATCAGACCATCCATGGTAGCGGTTAATAAAAAGAGTTAATAAATCTATTCATTTAGAGGAGGAAATACAATGAGCAAAGTTATAGGAATCGATCTGGGCACCACCAACAGCTGCGTAGCAGTACTTGAAGGCGGCGAGCCTACAGTTATCACAAACTCCGAAGGTATGAGAACAACTCCTTCGGTAGTATCTTTCACAAAGAGCGGCGAGAGACTCGTCGGAGAGACGGCAAAGAGAATCGCGATCACAGAGCCTGAAGGAACAGTAGCTTCGATCAAGAGGCACATGGGCGAGAACTACACAGTAAATCTCCGCGGCAAGGACTACACACCGCAGGACATCTCCGCAATGATCCTGCAGAAGCTGAAAGCTGACGCAGAAGCATATCTCGGCGAGAAGGTCACAGAGGCTGTAATCACAGTTCCTGCTTACTTCAGCGATGCTCAGAAGCAGGCTACAAAGGATGCAGGCAAGATCGCCGGCCTCGAAGTAAAGAGGATCATCAACGAGCCTACAGCTGCATCACTGGCATACGGACTCGATAAGGACACAGGAAGCCACAAGATCCTGGTTTATGACCTGGGCGGCGGCACATTCGATGTATCCGTACTCGAGCTCGGCGACGGAGTATTTGAAGTACTCGCTACAAACGGCGATACACACCTCGGCGGAGATGACTTCGACAACGCTCTGATGAACTTCCTGGCAGACAGCTTCCAGAAGGAGAACGGCATCGACCTCAGACAGGACAAGATGGCTCTCCAGAGACTCAAAGAGGCTGCTGAAAAGGCAAAGAAGGAGCTCTCGACAGCTCAGACCACAAAGGTCAGCCTGCCGTTCATCGCTGCAAACGCAAACGGTCCTCTCCACATGGATATGGATGTAACAAGAGCAAGATTCGAGCAGCTGACAAAGCACCTCGTGGACAGAACTATCGAGCCGATGCACAAGGCAATGAAGGACGCAGGCGTTACATCAGCTGACCTCGAGAAGGTCATCCTGGTAGGCGGATCCACAAGGATCCCGGCTGTTCAGGAAGCCGTAAGAAGCGTAACAGGCAAGGAGCCGTTCAAGGGCATCAACCCTGATGAGTGCGTAGCTATCGGAGCTGCTATCCAGGCGGGCGTACTTACAGGCGAAGTCAATGACATCCTGCTTCTCGACGTAACACCGCTGTCACTGTCCATCGAGACACTCGGCGGAGTTGCTACAAAACTCATCGAGAGAAACACAACTATCCCTACAAAGAAGAGCCAGATCTTCTCAACAGCGGCAGACAACCAGACTGCAGTTGACATCCACGTAATGCAGGGTGAAAGAGAAATGGCTGCCGGCAACATCACACTCGGCAGATTCCAGCTCAGCGGCATCGCACCGGCTCCTCGCGGGATCCCGCAGATCGAGGTCACATTCGACATCGACGCTAACGGTATCGTAAACGTAAGCGCCAAGGATATGGCTACCGGCAAGGAGCAGAAGATCACTATCACATCCTCAACAAAGCTGTCTGAAGAAGAGATCAATGCAAAGATCAAAGAGGCAGAGCAGTTCGCAGAGCAGGATAAGAAGCAGAAAGAGACAGTTGAGACAAAGAACCAGTCCGAAGGAATGATCTTCGAGATCGAGAAGCAGCTCAAGGAACTCGGCGACAAGGTTACCGATTCCGAGAAGGCAGCAGTAGAGGCTGCAAAGGATGAGCTCCAGAAGGCTGTTGATGCAGGTAATGTAGACGACATGAAGGCAAAGATGGAAGCGCTCACCAACGCATTCTATCCGATCTCAACAAGGATCTATCAGGAGGCTCAGGCTGCACAGCAGGGAGCTGCCGGCGGACAGGGATTCAACCCTAACATGGGCGGATTTGATCCTAACAACATGGGCGGCGCAGGCTTCAACCCTGGCAACATGGGCGGCAGCTCAGCACCTAACGACGGTACTGTAGATGCTGACTACGAGGTCGTAGACGACTAATACCGAAGAAATTCAGAACTCGTGAACGGGAGTCCGGCGCATCACAGATCATGAGATGAGAGCCGTGCTCCCGGGAATGAGTTTTTGAAGCTCATAAAGAATAATTATGAAAGGTAATTACCTATATGGCAGATAAAAGGGATTATTACGAGGTCCTCGGGGTCAACAAGGGATCATCAGAGGCTGAGATAAAAAAGGCATATCATAAGCTCGCCATGAAGTATCACCCTGACAAAAATCCCGGTGACAAGGAGGCGGAGGAGAAGTTCAAGGAAGCCAATGAAGCCTATGAAGTTCTCTCGGATCCCGATAAAAAGGACAAATATGACAGATTCGGATTTGCGGGCGTAGATCCTAACTTCGGAGCAGGCCAGGGCGGATTCGGCGGATTCGGCGGATTCGGCAACTTCGGCGGCGGATTCGGAGGAGCCGGCATGAACTTCGATGACATATTCGATATGTTCGGAGGCATGGGCGGCACCGGCAGACGCTCCAGAAGAGGCGGTCCTCAGAAAGGCAGAGATCTTCAGAAGACGATCACTATCGACTTTACAGATGCTCTCTTCGGATGCAGCAAGCAGATCGAGATAACAAAGAATGTCAAGTGCAAGACCTGCGGCGGAAGCGGATCCAAGCCGGGTACGGGCAAGAAGACCTGCGATCAGTGCGGCGGAAGCGGCCAGATATCACAGGTAAGCAATACGCCTTTCGGAAGATTCCAGAATATTACATCCTGCCCTAAGTGCGGAGGCACAGGGCAGATGATAGAGACTCCTTGCACAGACTGCGGAGGCACGGGAGTCAACCGCAAGACTGTAAAGATCAAAGTCGACATTCCTGCAGGAGTCGATACGGACAGCATCGTGACCGTAAGAGGTCAGGGCGAGCCGGGCGTCAACGGCGGACCGGACGGCGATCTCTACATCGTGGTAAACGTAAGACCGCACAGCACTTACAAGAGGAGAGGAGACGACCTTTACCTCGACATGCCTATCACATTCGATGTGGCGGCGCTCGGAGGGAAAGTGCAGGTGCCGGGCTTCGGAGAGAGTTACAGCTATACGATCACGCCGGGAACACAGACCGGGTCATCGTTCAGACTTAAGGGAAAGGGCGTTCCTAACGTAAGGACAGGCCGCAAGGGCGATCTGTACGTGAAGGTCATAGTTGAAGTCCCTACACATCTGAACCGCAAGGAGAAGAAGGCCATCGAAGAAATGGCCGGAAAGATCGGACACGAAGCTTATCCAAAGAAGGAAAGGTTCAGCAAGCTGAAATTCTGACCGGAAATACAAATTACAGACGAGGCGCATCGCAAATCTCTGTGATGCGCCATTCTTATACAAAAAAAGGGTCAAAAAAGGAGAAAAAATGATAGTAGTACCTGTATATAACATGATACTCGCGCCTGACGCGAATATATATTTCAACATAAATCAGGTGCGAAGGAACGCGGGCGACAAGGGGCTCGCGGTGGGCGAGAGAGTGGTCCTTATTGTAGCCAGGGATAACGAAAGCTACAGAAATCTGACTCCGGAGAGTTTCTATCCAATCGGAATAGCCGGAGAAATAAAGGAAATAAACCATCAGGGCTATGTTGTCATTCACACTTCTTACCGTGTCGATATAGATAATGTCGAGATAGGAGCGGATGATGCCATAAGGCTCACCATTACCAGAAGGAACGACATAGACGATATGAGCAGAAGCGTTGAGAAGGAGAAGCTTGACGGCATGCTCGAAGAAATGCGCAGGTTTGCATCCGGGTTTGAGTGGGCGGATTCAGCGGAATACTGGCTCAGGCAGATCGATTCACTGGAAAGAGCCGCCTGCGTCATGTCCCCGTGGATGGATATCCCGAATGCAGAAAGATACGCGATACTTGCCGAGGACAGCCGCATCAAAAGGGCTGAACTGATAGAAGAGGCGCTTTACGGCTTCATGGAGGTAGGCCGTATCACCAACGAGGCGATGACATCGCAGCAGGAAGAGCATCAGAGGATGTACCGTGAGCAGGCTATAAAGCGCCAGATGGAACATCTTCAGAAAGAGCTTGATGAGATGCATCCCGAGAACGTGACGGACATACGGAAATTTGAGCAGAAGATCGCGGAATCAGGAATGAACGAAACTGCAAGGAAGGAGGCTGAGAAAGTCCTCAACCGCCTGAAGCAGGAGGGCAGCCAGAGCGCTGAAACCGGCATGCTCTATGACTATCTTGATTTCGTGACGGGACTGTCATGGAAAAAGGAAGAGGCCTCCCACATAGACCTTGACAAGGCGCGCGAGGTGCTGGATGAGGATCACTACGGACTTACAAAAGTAAAGGACAGGATCATACAGCAGATCGCGGTAATGAATCTGAAGAAGGAACAGTCCGGATCCATCCTCCTCTTTGTCGGAGCGCCCGGAACGGGCAAGACCAGCATAGGAAAGAGCATAGCAAGGGCTCTGGGGCGTGAATATGTAAGAGTGAGTCTGGGCGGAATCCATGACGAATCAGACATTCGAGGTCACCGCAGAACTTACATAGGCGCGATGCCGGGCCGCATAATGGACGGCATCCATAAAAGCGGCGTGTCAAATCCTGTGGTAGTGCTGGACGAAGTCGACAAGCTTTCAGCATCATATCATGGAAGTCCGGCAAGCGCGCTCCTCGAAGTGCTGGATCCCGAACAGAACAATACATTCACGGATCATTACATGAACGTTCCTTATGATCTTTCAGACGTGATGTTCATCTGCACTGCCAACACGACGGATACTATCCCTGAACCGCTTCTGAACCGCATGGAGGTCATACAGTTCAGCGGGTATACACCAATAGAGAAGCTTTCCATAGCGCGTGAGCATCTTGTTCCGAAGTCGATGGAAGCCATGGGCATCGATCCGCAGATGATGGAAGTGACTGATGATGCTCTCAGAAAGATCATTTCGGACTACACCATGGAAGCCGGAGTGCGCGGACTGAGAAAGCGCATCGACACTCTCTGCCGTGTTCTGGCAGTCAGGGTCGCAAGCGAACCGGACCGCAAAATCACGGTAACTGCGGATGTGGTTGATGAAGAAATTGATGCAAGGCCTGTTCAGCACAGCAAGATCCTTCCTGAACCGAAGGCCGGAGTAGTTACTGGCCTGGCCTGGACACCTGTGGGCGGTGAGATACTTTATATTGAGACCATGTTTACCAAGGGTAAGGGTGAGATCATAATAACAGGCCAGCTCGGTGATGTAATGAAGGAATCCGCGAGAATAGCCGTAAGCCTTGTGAAGACACTGTTCCCTGATAAAGCTGAGAAGTTCAGTGAAAACGATCTGCACATCCATGTGCCTGAAGGGGCAGTGCCTAAGGATGGTCCTTCAGCCGGTATAGCACTGACCACCGCGCTTTCATCACTGGTTACCGGCTGCGTGGTCGATCCGCATATAGCGATGACGGGTGAAGTAGCCCTGAGAGGTGCAGTAACACCAATAGGAGGACTTCCTGAAAAGCTGATGGCGGCAGAGCGGGCAGGTATAACGAAGGTGTTCATTCCTGAAGAGAATGAATACGATCTTAAGGACGTGGCTGATGAAGTCAAGGAAAAGATAGAGATCAGGACCGTCAGAAAGGTAGGAGAGGTCCTGACCGAAGTCGGAATACTTGCTGCAGTGGGAAAACCTGCATGATCAATGAAATGATCCTAAAAAGTAAAGCCTGTGCATTTGCGTGCACAGGCTTTTTAGACTTTTACGATAATATTATATTGGTAGAACGGGCTATTTGCCGTATTTTTCAATCAGACGCTTGAATCCAGGCATCGAATTCTTGATGGTCTCATTGGATACACAGTATGCAAGTCTCAGATATCCCGGACATCCGAAGCCTGTGCCAGGGACAATCAGGATATTCTCTTCGAGTTTTGCAGCTTCGCTGAATGCCATGTCGTCTCCGTTAGGCGCTTTCATGAACAGATAGAATGCTCCGTCAGGCTTTGCGCATTCATAGCCCATTCCGGTCAGACCATTGTACAGATCGTTTCTGTTCTCGTCATATGCTACGAGGTCAGGCATGCAGTCAACGCATTCCTCAACGACTCTCTGCATGAGTGTAGGAGGGCAGACAGAACCGATCTCTCTTGCTGCGCCTGCAACCGCGCTGAGCACTCCATTGTGATTGAAGCACTTTTCAGGGACATATACATAGCCTACACGTTCACCAGGAAGGGAGAGGCTCTTTGACCATGAATAGCAGACGATGGTGTTGTCATATACTTCAGGTATGAAAGTAACGACAGCGTCTCCGTAAACGAGTTCTCTGTACGGCTCATCAGCGATGATATATATAGGATGATCGTATTTCAAAGCCTTTCTTTTCAGAACAGCAGCGATCTTCTCAAGAGTTTCTTTTGTGTAGACAACTCCGGAAGGATTGTTTGGGGAATTGATGACTACAGCCACTGTATCGTGGTTGATAGTTGCTTCAAGAGCTTCAAGGTTGATCTGGAAATCAGGGATGTCAGGGTCGACTCTTCTGACTTTGCCGCCGCCGGCTTTGAAGAATACGTTGTATTCTGGGAAGTAAGGAGCGATCACGACGAAATTGTCATCGCTTTTTGTGGTGAGTGCACATGCTACTGAAACAAGTGCCGGAGCACAGCCGCATGTCATGAAAAGATCACTTGCCTGTGCGTTTGTATTGAATCTTTTTCTGAGGTTTGCTGCGATGGCTTCTCTTGTGCTTTCAAATCCCGGAGCCATTGAATAGCCGTGCAGCAGGATGGAACTTTCTGTATCAACAAGTTTCTTGATAGTATCGTTTACCTTTTTAGGAGCAGGTATGCTCGGGTTGCCCAGCGAATAGTCGTAGACTTTGTCTCTTCCGAGTTTCTTTGCCTGCTCCAGTCCGTAGGCGAAGAGTTCGCGGATGATGCTAGGCGCTGTGCCGTAGCCATAATACTTTTCATTTACCATAGCCGTTCTCCTTTATCTGGAATTCTTTTTTAATAGCAAAAGGGGGTGGTCATCTTCTGATTACCATTATTATTGTAGCACAATGCATTGTACCTGAATGTATTTATTTCGGCCGGAGCTCCGTTATGCTACAATGAGATGTCGGACCGGAGATGATTCATTGAAAAGGAGTATATATGCTGTTCGGACGTGAAAAAGTTGAGATACTGCATCTGCCGACTCCTCTCGAACACCTCAGAAACGTGTCGGAGGACCTCGGAGTAAATGTATACTGCAAGAGAGATGACCTTACAAATCTTGCTACAGGCGGCAACAAGCTGCGCAAGCTTGAGTACTTTCTGAAAGATGCTCAGGATAAAGGCGCCACCATGCTTATTACTGAAGGCGGAGCCCAGACCAACCACGGCAGGCTGACTGCTGCTGTGGCCGCAAAATTCGGCCTTAAATGCGCGATAGTCACTGCAGACGAGTATCCGGGCGAAATCAGCGCGAATCTGCTTCTGGACGGAATGATGGGCTGTCCGGTCTTCTTCGTAAAGGATATGGAGACCGACAGACAGGCTGTCATAGACAAATACACAGCTGAAGGTGAAAAGGTGTACTACGTTCCGATGGGCGGCTCCAATGAGATAGGAATGCTCGGCTATGTAGAGTGCGCATTTGAGCTCGACAAACAGGCCAGAGAGCTTGGAATAGACGATGCGTCTGTTTATGTTACTGTCGGAAGCATGGGCACATACCTCGGCATGCTTATCGGTCTGAAAGAGTGCGGTTCCGATCTGAAGCTCGTGGGGATCAATGTTCTTCCGTACGCTGAGAATGCTGCGGATGAGGCGGCAAATGAAGCTGCCCTCCGTGAAGCTCTTTGTGACTACTATAAGAAGGCATGCGAAGCTTTTGCCGGATACAGCGAAAACTGGGGCATAACGCCTGACGACTTCAATATCGTTACGCATTACATCCACGGAGCATATAATAACGCGGTGGATGAGGTGCGCGAGGTCATGTACTATCTTGCCCGCAGGGAGGCGATAATCATCGATCCGTGCTATACAGGCAAGACTTTCGAGGCTGTCGTAGACGGAGCAAAAAAAGGAAGCATAGAAAAGGGGTCCAACGTAATATTCATGCATACAGGAGGACTTCCGGGCATATATACAAAGCATCACAGGGTCGAACTCGAACGTGAGCTGATGCCGTACATGCATGTGGATGAGTTTTAGGGGTAAGCCAATTGGCAGATAAAGAAGCAAAACAAGAGATCGTAAAAAAAGACGCAAAACAGACAAAAAAGAAGCGCTCATACATGATGACAATCCGTCTGATAACAGCAGTGGTTCTTGCGCTGCTGGTACTGGTGGGCATACTGAAGCTGGTACTGTATATAGGCGGTATTTCACGCACGAAGCTGAGCGATGAGGGGCTGCGCCACGCAGACCGTTATAAGAATTGCATAGTTGTGCACGGCATCGATGTTTCTGAGCATCAGAATGAGATAAAGTGGAAGAAAGTTAAGTCGAGCGGGGCTGATTTCGCGTTCATCCGTGCCGGATACAGAAGCTCTGAGGATGGGGAGCTCAAGGAGGATGCGGACTTCAGGACCAACATGAAGAAAGCGGACAAGGCCGGCATCATGTGCGGAGCGTACTTCTTTTCGCAGGCTCTGAACGAGGCTGAAGCCGTAGAGGAAGCGGAATACCTTCTGAAGCTGGTGAAGCGTTATGACATAGAAATGCCGCTCGTGATCGATTATGAGCTTTACGATGGGGGCAGGCTGAAGCAGAAAGTTGAGGCAGACGAAATGCCGGTGGCATCCATGTACCATGATGTCGTTCTGGCATTCTGCCGCAGGGTGGAAGATGCCGGATACGAATCCGCTGTCTACGCTAACTTCGACATGCTGACCAACTACATGGACTCGACGATACTTGACGATGAGGTGTCGATCTGGGCAGCACAGTATGGAGGCAGCTGCGATGTGAAGGGCAACTATCTTTACTGGCAGTGCGCAGAGGATGCAGCCGTCGGAGGCATCGAAGGCAATGTTGACCATGATATCTGGTATATCGAGCCGGGAAGAGTCTACAGCACTTCAGCAAAAGGCAAGAAGGAGCAGACGTCGATAGGAGAATGCAGGGTGGAATTCGATGCAGAAAGCTATAAGCTGAGATACCACAGGGCAGAACCTGAGATCACAGTGAGCTCAGGAGACAAAAGGCTCCGTAAGGGCAGAGACTATATACTGTCATTCGTAAAAAACACTGAGTCCGGAACCGGATACGCCGTAATATACGGCAGGGGAAAGTACAGGGACTGGATCGCAGTACCATTCACGATAGATTAGGAAGATCGGAGAAAAAATGAAATTCATCAGCTGGAATGTCAACGGCTTCAGAGCCGTTCTTAAAAAAGGATTCGAAGAGATTTTCAATGACCTTGACGCTGACTTCTTCTGCCTGCAGGAGACAAAGATGCAGGCAGGTCAGGCGGACTTCCATCCGGAAGGTTATTATGAATACTATAACTGCGCAGTTAAGAAAGGTTATTCGGGTACTGCCGTATTCGTAAAGGAATCAGTGGGAGAGCCTCTTTCTGTTGCTTACGGGATAAAAGGTGAGCACGATGACGAGGGAAGAGTCATCACTCTGGAATATCCGGGATTCTATCTCATATGCTGCTATGTGCCCAATGCTCAGGACGGACTTAAGCGCATAGATTACAGATGTGAATTCGAGGATGCGATGAGGGCATACATGAGCGAGCTTGACAGGGTGAAACCGGTCATATACTGCGGAGATCTCAATGTGGCTCATAACGAGATAGACCTGAAGAACCCGGGGCCAAACAGGGGCAACGCCGGATTCTCGGATGAAGAGCGCGGCAAGATGTCAGAGCTCCTGGGCGCAGGCTTCACCGACACATTCCGCTATCTCTATCCTGATACAGTGACGTATTCCTGGTGGTCGTACCGCATGAAGGCCAGGGAAAGGAACGCGGGGTGGCGCATAGATTACTTCATCATCTCAGACCGCCTTGCGGATAAACTTGAGGAAGCGGAAATACTCACGGATATATACGGAAGCGATCACTGCCCGGTATCCGTAACAATGGATCTGTAAAACAGGAGCAACATAGTTATAAAAGGGGATTCATGATGCTTAAGCTTGAAACACATGACGGGCAAAAGATATCGATAGACGTGGACCCGGGGAATGCTGAGCTGATCAGGCTCCTTAAGGACACTGTTCCGAGACTGTCATACGATGAGATCCTTGAAGGAGAACTCGAAAGAAAAATAAGCAAAACAGGCTTCGGACAGGTCAGATTATCCTCCGGTGACGACGTCAGACAGCTGATATTCAGCCTTGCAATGTTCAACACGATATCGAAGCCGCCGGGGTTTTGATACCGCCGTTTGACAGACTTATATTTTTCCTGAAATATCAGTATTTTTTGCTTGTATTCTATTTGCCTATGTCATATAATACGCGTTGCGAATTAATGCATTAAAAATGAAAGTGGGGTATAAATAATGGCAAACATTAAATCCGCAAAGAAAAGAATCAAGGTTATCGACAAGAAGACAGCACGCAACATCAGAGTAAAGAACCACATCAAGGAAGCTGAGAAGGCATTCCTCGCAGCGGTTGAATCCGGTGATGCAGAAGCAGCAAAGGCAGCATTCCAGCACGCTGAAAAGAAGCTGATGCAGGCAGCTGCAAAGGGAACGTTCCACAAGAACGCAGTAGCTCGTAAGATTTCCAGATTCGAGAAGAAGCTCAACGCGCTCAGCGCAAAGTAATTCTCACCCGTCCCCACACAGCGTATAAGTTAAATGCGCCTTCAGCCGGAGTGTCTCCCGGCTGTTTTTTTACGCCCAAATCGGGGGAAACCCTCGTCAAAGGGCTCGTTTTTCTTTATAATTAAATGGATAATGTTCTAAAAGGAATAAGAGAAATATGAGTTATCTGGACAATATTAGAAATTTCAGCATAATCGCCCATATCGACCACGGCAAATCCACTCTGGCTGACCGCCTGATCGAGAAGACAGGGCTGGTCGAGGCGCGCGACATGAAGGAGCAGTACCTCGACAACATGGATATTGAGCGTGAGCGCGGCATCACCATCAAGCTCCAGACGACACGTCTGCAATATAAGGCAAAGGACGGGCAGGAGTACATACTCAACCTGATAGACACTCCGGGACATGTGGACTTCAACTATGAAGTATCGCGCTCTCTGGCGGCATGCGACGGAGCCGTGCTTGTAGTGGATGCGACTCAGGGCGTGGAGGCTCAGACGCTCGGAAATGTTTATCTCGCTCTTGATGAGGATCTGGAGATACTGCCTGTGCTCAACAAGATGGATCTCGATTCGGCGAGGCCTGACGATGCAAGAGCGGAGATCGAAGACATCATAGGACTGGATGCTTCTGAAGCACCGGAGATCTCAGCAAAGACGGGCATGGGCATCGATGAGATGCTCGAGAAGCTTATAGAGGTGATCCCGCCTCCGCAGGGTGACCCGGACGGCAGACTCAAGGCGCTCATTTTTGATTCATATTATGACAGCTATAAAGGCGTCATTATATATACGCGAATCTTTGACGGCAGGGTCAAAAGGGGCGACACCATACGCATGATGAACACCGGCAAGAACTACGAGGTCACGGAGGTAGGCTACTGCATCCCGGGCACTGTTCCTGCCGATGAGCTGAAGGCCGGCGAGGTAGGTTACATCTGCGGAAGCATCAAGCAGGTAGCCGACGCACGTGTCGGTGATACTATAACGCTTGCAAACGCTCCTGCGGATGCGCCGCTCAAGGGCTACAAAAAGGCTCAGTCTATGGTCTACTGCGGGATATTCCCTGCTGAGGGCGAGAAGTATGAGAACGTAAAAGACGCTCTCGAAAAACTGCAGGTAAACGACGCGGCGTTCAATTTTGAACCTGAGAATTCCGCAGCTCTCGGTTACGGATACAGGTGCGGATTTCTTGGACTGCTCCACATGGATGTAATAACGGAAAGGCTTGCAAGGGAATTCGACCTCGATGTCATCACTACGCTGCCTTCGGTAGTTTATAAGGTAGTCATGAAAGACGGGGAGGTCCTCGACATACAGAACCCGTCGAACCTGCCGCCGGCTGCTCTGATCGCCCACATAGAGGAGCCGATCGTAAAGGCGGACATCATGACGCCGAACGAGTATGTGGGAAGCATCATGACGCTTTGCCAGAACCGCCGCGGCAACATGATACACATGGAGTACCTTACAAAGACAAGGGTGCAGCTCCATTACGAGATGCCGCTCAACGAGGTCATCTACGACTTCTTCGATGCGCTCAAATCGCGCACAAGAGGATATGCTTCTCTGGATTATGAATTCCTGAGATATCAGCCGGCGAAGCTCGTCAAACTGGATATCCTTCTCAACCGCGAGCCTATAGATGCTCTTTCGACCATTGTGCCTGAAGAGGAGGCTATGGCAAAGGGAAGGGGCATATGCGAGAAGCTGAAGGAGATAATCCCGCGCCATCAGTTCGAAGTCCCGATCCAGGCTGCGATAGGTCAGAAGATAATCGCCCGTGAAACAGTCAGGGCTTACCGCAAGGACGTGCTGGCAAAGTGCTACGGCGGAGACATCACAAGAAAGAAGAAGCTCCTCGAGAAACAGAAAGCAGGAAAGAAGAGAATGAGGCAGTTCGGTTCCGTGACAGTGCCTCAGGAGGCGTTCACTGAGGTCCTTAAACTCGATGACGGCAGATAGCATGGATAAAAAAAGAGGCATATACATCCACATGCCTTTCTGCGTACAGAAGTGCAGATACTGTGCGTTCCTTTCGTTCAGCGCGGAAGGATCACCCAGAAAAGAATACATGGATGCTCTCGAAAAGGAGATAAAGCTCAGGTCTGCCCTTGAAAGGGAACGCGGAACGGATAAGCCCGCAGACACCATCTACATAGGGGGAGGGACCCCTTCGGTAATGGACATTGCGGCGATGTCAGAGATGATAAAGACCCTGAAGCGCTCTTTTGAGATAAAACCTGATGCGGAATTCACTCTCGAGGCGAATCCCGCTACACTTGGGCGCAAGGACGGCGTGATGCTGGCTAAGCTCCAGGCATATAAGTTTATGGGAGTCAACCGCCTTTCCATGGGAGTACAGTCCATGGACAACGACAGACTGCATTATCTTGGACGCATCCATACTGCAGAAAACGTTGCCCGCGACATGGAGATCATCCGCAGAAAAGGATTCAGCAACGTGAATCTTGACCTGATGTTTTCGGTGCCGGGGGAAAGCACAGAAGATGCAATGCGTGATCTTGAAAGGATACTCGCGTTAGCTCCCGAGCATATTTCATGCTACAGCCTCCAGATAGAGGAGGGCACTCCGTTTGGCGAGATGGCTGAATCAGGCGAACTGACCGAGGTCCCTGATGAAGAGGACAGGGAGACTTATCACAGGATATGCCGCAGGCTCAGGGATGCCGGCTATGAGCATTATGAGATCAGTAACTTCGCGAAAAAGGGTGATGATCCCGCTGCGACGAGCCCGTACAGATCTCGCCATAACAGCCTGTACTGGAACATGGACGAGTACATCGGCCTTGGTCTTGGAGCGAGCGGCTTCATAAATGGTGTCAGGTACAAGAACACTTCAGACCTTGAGGAATATCTTGCTGTGCTCGAAGAAGGCAGACTGCCTGTTGCAGAAGAACACAGAAACACAGCTTTCGATAACATAAGCGAAGCCGTGTTTACAGGACTCAGGAGACGCGAGGGCATACGCTACGAAGATGCCGTCCGCGCGTATATGGACGCAGTCGATGCAGAGAGACCGGAAATCCTGCCTGGAGATGATTTCAGGGATGTCTTCTGGGACATCTTTGCTGAAGCAAGGGAGGAAGCCCTTGGATATGCCGGAAGGGGTCTTCTGATCATCAGTGATGAAGGGCTTAAGCTTACGGAGCAGGGCATAGATATAAGCAATTCAATAATGTCTCTATTTGTTTAGAAAGGATAGCAGCATGGAAAAATACATAATGGCGCTTGATCAGGGTACGACCAGTTCCAGGACCATCATCTATGACAAGGCGGGCAATATCAAATCTGTTGTACAGAGAGAGTTCACTCAGATATTCCCGCGCGAGGGCTGGGTGGAACACGATGCAATGGAGATATGGGCATCCCAGATGGGTACAGCGCAGGAGGCTCTTCTTAAGGCAGGCCTTACATACAAGAACATTGCGGCCATCGGCATCACCAACCAGAGAGAGACCACTGTGGTATGGGACAGGAAGACCGGGATCCCTGTATATAATGCCATCGTGTGGCAGTGCCGCAGAACGGCTGACTATGCGGCTAAACTGAAACCTCACGAAGAGATGATAAAGCAGAAGACAGGACTGCTCGCAGACCCTTACTTCAGCGGCACAAAGCTGGCGTGGATACTCGAGAATGTCCCGGGCGTCAGAGCCAGGGCAGAGAAGGGAGAACTTCTCTTCGGCACCATAGAATGCTGGCTCATCTGGAAGCTGACCGGCGGGCAGGTGCATGTATCTGACTATTCAAATGCGTGCAGGACCATGCTCTTTGACATCAACACCCTGAAGTGGGACGAAGAGCTCTGCGGTCTTCTGAACATTCCGATGTGCATGCTGCCTGAGCCTGTGGAATGCTCGGCCCACTTCGGAGACACGATAGACGAGATATTCGGAGGTCCGATCCCTATCACGGGCTCCGCAGGAGACCAGCAGGCTGCTCTCTTTGGCGAAGCATGCTACAATGAGGGAGACGTAAAGAGCACATACGGAACGGGAAACTTCCTGCTCCTCAACACGGGAGACAAGCCGGTATATTCAGATAATGGCCTGCTTACTACTATCGCATGGGGGCTTGACGGCAAGGTCACTTATGCGCTGGAGGGATCTGTGTTCGTATGCGGCGCAGCCGTTCAGTGGCTGAGAGATCAGCTGAGATTCTTCCGCGATGCTTCGGAGTCCGAGGATATCGCGAAGCAGGTGCCGGACGCAGGCGGAGTGTTTGTTGTACCGGCATTCGTCGGGCTGGGTGCTCCTTACTGGGATCCTGAGGCAAGAGGCGCCATGTTCGGTATTACAAGAGGCACCACCAGGGAGCACATTGTAAGAGCAACTCTTCAGTCACTGGTCTATCAGAATGAGGATCTCCTGGCGGCTATGAAAGCCGATACAGGCAAGGAGATCACTGCGCTGAAGGTCGACGGAGGCGCTGCCATGAACAACCTTCTGATGCAGTTCCAGGCGGACATTTCGGATGTGGATATCGTAAGATACGCTTCTATCGAATCGACATCTCTCGGTGCGGCATATCTTGCAGGACTTGCAGTAGGGTATTACGACAGCCTTGCGGACATAGTTGCAAGCAAGAAGATAGCAAAGACATTCAAACCTTCCCTCGGGGAAAAGGAGAGAAGAGAAAAGCTCGATGGATGGCACAGGGCAGTAAAGGCGGCAATGGCCTTCCACGAAGCATAAAAGCAGCAAAAAAGATTTCCGGTTTTGCCGGAAATCTTTTCTATTGCAGCGGTTTTCTATTTATTGAGTTCACCTCTCAGATCGGTCTGCATGAGTCTGCGGATCTCGTCCTTAGGCAGATCTTTGCTTAGAAGGTAAGTAAGCTTGGTTATCGCTGCTTCCGTAGTCATGCTGCCGCCGCTGACCGCGCCGGCTTCCACCAGCGATGAGCCTGCCTTGTAGGTGCCCAGGCTTACTGTGCCTGCCGGGCACTGGGTGCATACAACGACAATGGTGCCGCATCTGCTGGCTTCGGAGATAAGGCGTGAAAGGGCAGGGTCGTAATCAGGAATGTTGCCTTTGCCGAAAGTCTCAAGCACAAGCCCTTCCAGTGCCTCACACATAATAGGTGCAAATACATCAAAGTGTATTCCCGGAAAGATCTTGATGACAGCGATCCTGCTTTCCTTCAGCCTGACAAAATTGAGCGGGCTATTATGTAAAGGGTTCTTTACATATTCGTTGATTGAGGCATGATCATACTCTATCGTGATCCCTGCGTCAGCGAGGATATTGCAGTTAGGCGAAGTGAAAGCCACCATGCCGTCAGCTGAATACTTGATAGCGCGGTTTCCGCGCAGTACAGAATCTCCGAAACAAAGGCTTACTTCACGTATTACGCCATCTGCCGCTATCATCATTGAAGTGATAAGGTTGTCACGTCCGTCGCTTCTGAGCTCACAAAGAGGGATCTGTGCTCCTGTAAAGACGACAGGCTTGTCCAGTCCCTCAAGCATGAATGACAGAGCAGATGCGCTGTAAGCAAGAGTGTCAGTCCCGTGAAGCACAACAAATCCGTCATATTTGTCATAATACAAAGTGATCGCCTCCGCGATGGAGTTCCATTGTTCATATCTGACATTGGTCGAATCAAGGAGAGGCTCAAACTCTATGAGATCCCACTCCGGCATATCGGGTGAAGTTAGGTCACGGATCTGTTTAAGCTCTTCAATAAGCGCTCCTGATTCAGGAGCATAGCCGTTTTCGGTGCGCACCATGCCTATGGTGCCGCCGGTATGAATGATGAGTATTTTTTTCTTTTCCATAAATCAATGATACCACACGGGAGATTACAAAACTTGATAACTTTTTTCTAAATTTTAGTAGACAATGCAGAGCCTTTTGTTTATAATACTACTTGCGCATGAAAAATGTGGCGCATTGGTCAAGAGGTCAAGACGTCGCCCTCTCACGGCGGAATCCAGGGTTCGATTCCCTGATGCGCTACCACGAAACAAAAGAACGGCTGAAGGCCGTTCTTTTTTTATGAATTAACGGGTGTCCTGCGGGACATCCGTTTTTATCAGGCAGCTTTATAATTACAGAAGGTCGCTCAGCCTTTTGGAAGAAAAGAAATCACGGGTAAGCTGATAGTACTCCTTCCATAAAGGCAGGGTGTGACATCCGGCAGCCAGAGGACATGCACTGGCATCTTCTTCAAGACAGGCTACAGGCGCGAGTGTGCCTTCCATCACTTCAATAATCTCAAAAACATTATAATCTTCCGGTTTGCGGCACAGCCTGTAACCTCCGCCTTTTCCGCTTACGCCTTCAAGCAGGCCGCCTTTGACAAGATCCCTGACAATGATCTCCAGATATTTTTTAGAGATCTGCTGTCTCGCGGCGATGTCCTTCAGTGCAACATTCCCGTTTTCTCCGTTTTGAGCGAGATCTATCATTATCCGGAGAGCATAGCGTCCTTTTGTTGAAATCACAGCCTTACCCCTTCCTGCAAATCCGATTTTTTTAATTTTACTATTGATTGCTGATGTGTTCAAGCGATCTCAAGGTCATCTTCAGGATCCTTACAGCTGTGCAATATCTGC
The DNA here is from genome assembly GCA_017505405.1 of Mogibacterium sp. Lineage (GTDB taxonomy): Bacteria > Bacillota > Clostridia > Peptostreptococcales > Anaerovoracaceae > Crickella. Next base: position 44,219 of record JAFVPI010000060.1, on the reverse strand, counting down.
CTGCATCTTGCTAAAATCAGATGTTCTTTTTGCTTTGCATAGGCTATAATATATACGGATGTTTTCGGCCCTGAAAGCCGTCTAAACCGAAAAAGATTTCCCGGAGGAGGAGCTCAAAATGATAAATAAAATTCTTGTCGAAGCATGTGTCAAAGCATTCAAAACTATCCTCGAAAGAGAGAACGTGCCATATGTGATCAAGGATGATGAAGAATCCAGTTACTTCTTTCATCTTTGGGAAGAAACTGACGAAGAAAAAGATCTGGCATACAGACAGGCTGCACCGGCAATGGAGCGTATAGTATCGCATGAACCTTTTATTTTTGAAACAGACGGTGAACCGCTTGTCATAAGAATGAATTATCTCGACAGAAGACTTGAAAGAGACTCTTTTGGTGAGATCATGCTCGAACGTCCTGATCTTGACTGGCGTTTTGCCATATCCGTCAAGAACGATGCAAGGATACTGTCAGCGCTTCCGGTTGCAGACCGCGAGCTCGATATGAATAAAGACAGAATCATGAATTCGAACAATGCGATCGATGATTTCGGTGACCGCGTCTTTGGTATACCTTGTTCAAACGAATACTTCGATGATATGAATGAGATACTTCTGAATATCGCTCCGCGTGATAATGAAAACTGGGGAGAGCTGGTAAAGGATGAGAGTTTCGTTTACGGAAAGCTGATCACACCGATGCTCAAGGCCATGGGACGCGAGTTCCCGCGCATATTCAAATTCCATCCGGAAGCACCTCAGAAGATGTTTGACTATTTCTACGGCAAGATGGACTATTATTTCATCAAACCTATTGAAGAATTAAAAGTAACGCGCATCGGATGCGTTAATGCCCGCGGATATCTCGGACGCATGCCTAACAACAGAAACCTGAAAACCCCTAAAACGGGATTCCCTTCAGAACTTCTTGATGTCAGGATGGCAACGGGCAAATACGGTGAAGTTTCCAGAGATACACTGCAGCTTGCTTTTGACGGCGGCTGGTCATTATGCATCACCATGTTCCCTGTATACGACAAATACGGCGAACTGGGATTCGATCTTCAGGTATTCATTCCGGTAACACCATTCGGCAGCTACCGCGATCAGGTAGACTGGCTTCCGGAGGCATAGTGCAATAATGTTAAGATCACCCAAAACAAAGATGGGGAAATTTATGAGAGAAACGCTGATCGTTCTGACGTCGGCGTTTTTCGGTTCTTCCGTCCAGATATTCGTAATGATCCCTAACGGCATGACATCAGGAGGAATGCCGGGCATCGCGAGGCTCATCACACATTTTCTGCCGGTAAGCTATTCACTCGTTTACTATACGCTGTCAATGGTAGTGCTGATCGTTGCGTATTTTGCAATGGGGAAGGCGGAAGTAAAAAGGATCATCGCGCTTGGATTCGCTTATCCGATCATGCTGTTCATATTTGAGCATATCGATTACGAGTTCCTAAGGTCACCGGATCCGTTCCTGGCGGCCATTCTGATAGGCCTTTTCTATGGTATTGCGACCGGAGTAGGATACATAGGAGGATACTCTTCAGGCGGTACAGATACTCTTGCCAGAGTCATCAAGTTTAAATTCCTGAATCACTTGCGTACCGGCGACATACAGATGGCTATGGACATAGCCATAATCACCGTATCAGCATTTGTATTCGATACAAACATTGCTGTGTACGCTATAGTGACTGCAGTGGTTGCCGCAAAGGTCATCTCGGCAATAACCGTGGGATACGGCGGCAGGTTCGTTCAGTTCGACATAATAACGAGCACAAAAGCTAAGCGTGAGCAGATCACGGAATATATACTGAAAGATCTGAACAGGGCGGTGACGACACACGCATCGAGAGGAGAGTACACGAAAGAGGAGAGAAGGACGCTTTCTGTCATCTGCACTCCGGCGGAAAGCATAAAACTCAAGAAATTCGTTGCGGAGGTAGATCCGGATGCATTCGCGACTGTTATGTCCCTTACGAACGTATGGGGCAAGCGCTTCCACGATATAAACGAAGCGGATAACACATAAATACAAAATCAATCAAGCTTAACGGGTATGCATGCATGTGCATACCCGTTTTATAGTGAAGAAAAGATGACAGCTATGATAAGAAGCCTTTTAGCTGTAACAATCTCTTAAGAGCTCTTTTATGAATTATTAAAGCAAAAAATGATTATTTATTAATTTCAAAAGGTAAATAAATAACAAACAAGAGCCTGAAAGGCTGAATATCGTTAAACGATTAACAATCTTTTTGGCTTAATAAGTTCAATCATAGAGCTCGAATAGCTTGAAATTCCAACGAAATCCAAGAATGACACAAATGCACTGAGTTCACAATTAATGGTCTTAAACGATAACTTAATATCAATTTTAGATTGACTTAAAGATACATTCGCGTAATAATATGTACATAATTGTTTATCGTCACCAACCCCATTCTTATTGCGACAATTCGAAGCAATAAAGATAAACCGGACTAAAATGCCGTAAAAAATAAAAACTCGAACTAAGCTAAGAGGTGACGGTAGAAAAGGAGTATTATATGAGTACTGAAATGTTAACTTTTATTCTGTACTTTGTGGCCCTTATGGGAGTAGTTATTTACTTCTACATCAAGGACAAGCAGAGAAGCCAGGAAGACTACTTCCTCGGCGGACGTGCGATGGGCCCTTGGGTAACAGCGCTTTCTGCTCAGGCATCAGACATGTCAGCTTGGCTGCTGATGGGACTTCCGGGTTCGATTCTGGCCTTCGGATTCGGCCAGATATGGATCGGCATCGGGCTTGCACTTGGTACTGCGCTCAACTGGATCCTTTGCGCCAGAAGACTGAGAGTATTCTCAGAAGAGGCAAACGACTCCATCACTATCCCGCAGTTCCTTGCAAACAGATTTGATGCAGATACAAAGACGCTGCAGATAATCTGCGCACTGATTTTCCTGTTTGCCTACACGATCTACGTAGCATCTGCTTTCGTAGCAGGCACAACAGTATTCGGCACACTGTTCCCGGGAATCTCGACAACACTCGCAATGGTGATCTTCGCACTGCTGATCGTATTCTATACGATTTTCGGAGGATTCACCGCTGTATGCTGGACGGACTTCTTCCAGGGAATGCTGATGATGATCGCGCTCATGGCAGTTCCTATCACAGTGTGGATCACACACCAGCAGCTCGACACCTCGCTCCTAAGCCAGGTTTATGAGTACACAGACGCAAGCGGCGCAGTAGTCACATGCGACTTCGGAAGCGGAATCTTCAGCGCGAGCTGGCAGGATATTGCGACCGGTATGGCATGGGGCCTCGGATACTTCGGGATGCCGCATATCATCGTAAGATTCATGTCGATCGAGAAGCCTTCGGAAATCAAGAAGTCCTCAACGATCGCTATTATCTGGGTAATCGTTTCACTCGGAAGTGCATGCCTCATAGCTTACATGGGCAGAATGCTCGTTGCTGATGAACTTCTTCCTATCGGAATGCAGAAGATCGTATTCATCACAATGGCAAGAAAGTTCTTCCCGCCGGCACTTTCCGGACTGCTGCTCGCGGCTATCATCGCTGCTTCGGTATCGACTGCAGACTCTCAGCTGCTCGTAGCATCCAGCTCGTTCACAGCTGACCTGTATGCTCAGTTCAAGAAGGATGTAAGCGAGAAAGAAGCTGTAATGGTCGGACGTATCGTAGTAGTGATCATCGCTATCATTGCTTACCTGATCGCATCATCAAAGGGAGCAGGAGCACAGGCTATCATGAACCTGGTAGAGAACGCATGGGGCGCATTCGGTGCTTCATTCGGACCGGTCATCATTCTGTCGCTCTTCTGGAGAGAGTTCAACTACAAGGGAGCTATCGCCGGTATCATCGCCGGTTTCGTAGTAGACCTCGGATGGCTCTTCGGCGGTCTCTCTGCATCGACAGGCGTATATGAGCTCCTGCCTGGATTCATTGCAGGCGGAATCGTAGCGTTCATCGTTGCAAAGGTCACACCGACACTTGACAAGGAGAGAGCAGTATTTGACAAGGCAAGAGAAAGAGATGCACTTGCAGACTAACCGATAAAAACCCAAATCAAAGCACTTAACGATGCAGGCTGAAAGCCTGCATCATTTTTTTACAGAGAATCCCTCGATGACCTGATTGCAGAAAACAATATAGCTGAAAGCTTTTTCTTTTGCTTAAAACGCCGCTGATAATATGGCGTTTCTTTATTATTTCAATATATTAAGAATGGCCATAACAAGCATTTAGATTTATTTACGAAAAGAGACGGCCGGATTATTCTGTGGCACAGTGGGGAAATGTTTGCTTTGAAAATGGGGGACAAAACCATGGAAAAGAGGATAACAACTGTGATAATGGCGATCCTGGCGCTTGTTATGCTGATGCCTTTTGCTGCACCTGCAGCATATGCCGCGGATCTGCTTGAAAGCAAAGCCGTGTATTATACGGACGAATCCGACTACATGGATGGGGACTGCGTTCTGACGGCAACCAGAATGATGATAAAGAGGGCGGCTATAATACATAACAGAACCGGATGGGAAGAGATCACGAATAAATCGCTGCGGCCGGAGGCGACGATGGACGGGCTGCTCCTGTACAGCTTCAGTTATGATGCGGGAGGTATAACGTACAATATTTCCTGCGGCTCTTTCAAAGGAAAGGGAAAACGCGCAAGGATAGATGAATTCGAAAAACTGCTGAGAGGCCATCCTGAGGGGATCGTTGTGTGGGGGATCGATGCTGCCAGTACGGGCACACATGGAGTGCTCGTGGTAAAAGCAGAAAACGGAGAAGTTTATGCCATGGATTCATCATACAACATGGGACCGTTCAAAGAAGGGATCCAGAAGTGGAAAGACACAACGATGCTGGATCCGAGTATGGTTACTGATTACTGGTACATAAGCGAAGTCACGCCAGGCAGCAGCGAACTGGTCCGTGCCTGCCAGCTCAATTTGCAGGAATGTGCACAACAGGTGTCCGGATCGTTCAGCGCGCCCCGGATGAGCTGCTCCGTGAGCGTCATCTCACGCTAAGAATGCGCATAACATTTTGTTTAGGTCGGTTTACGCGCAGTTTTGTCTTGAATATTCTATATAATGCGGAAAAATGCGGAGGAATCAGTCCATGAAGAAAAGAATAGCAGCATTACTTATTACACTTGCGCTTGTCATCACTGCCATGCCGGCACCTGTGCTGGCAGCATCTGCTCCTGTGGAAGACAAGGCTGTTTACTATACACCGGCTTCAGACTATAAGAGCGGAGACTGTATTCTGACAGCGACCAAAATGATGATAAGAAGAGGGATGATCCTGCGGAAGACAGGGGACTGGAGCAAGATAACAAACAAAAAACTCAGGGGTCCGGCTACTATATTCGGCCTGCTCCTGAATTCGTTCAGATTCGATGCGGAAGGACTGGTATTCGTGATCGACAGCGGTGAGTTTACCGGAAAGAATGATGCAGCGAGGATAAAGGAAATAGAAGGCCTTCTGAAGATGCATCCGGAAGGGATAGTGGTGCACGGTATCAAAGCTGCAAGCTCGGGCACTCACGGCGTACTTGTGGTCAAAGCAAAGAACGGAGTGCTTTATGCTGCCGATTCATCCCGCAACACCGGCCTGAACAACAAGGGGATACAAAAGTGGGAAGATACAACGATGCTGAGGCCGGCAAAGGTTACGAAGTACTGGTATATAAGTCAGGTAAGCGTCTCTTCCAGAACAAAGCCAAGCAATGCACAGGCGGGAACAGCTGTAAGCACTCTTAATATCAAGTCGGTAAAGGCGCCTGAAAAGATAAAACAGGGAAAGTCGTTTCCGATCAGAGGGGTAATAAAATCAAATAAAAAGATAAAGAAGGTAACGGTAAAAATCACCGATGACAGCGGAAACAAAATCATGTCTGCTTACAAAAAGCCGAACTCTAAATCATTCAATCTGAAAAAACTGGATGCAAAGATCAGATTCGGCAAGCTGAAAAAGGGTACATATACATATCAGGTGATAGCCACAGACACAGCTCAGAAACTTACCCTGATAAGCAAACAATTCAAGGTCGTAAAATGATCATGTGTCATAGCCAAATGCGGATGCATAACAAAAGGGCGGTCATCAGGCCGCCCTTTGTGTTTGTAATTATTCTGTATGGATCGATCCTACTTGGCGATATAACGGGACTCGATATAATATCTCTTCTCGTTTGCTTCGCCCATCGAGAATGTCTTTCTCGGAAGCGCGCCGTCTGCAGCTACTGCAGGGAAGAGCATGAACTTATCCATCGGCGGAAGCATGAATCCTGCGTTGCCATCTCTTACTGACAGCTTCTCAACAGCTGCTGTGCCGTGAATATAGTCGATATCACAGACTTTTTCTTCCTTGACCATAATATCAAGAGCAGCCTGCAGAGCGCCAACCTCGAGCTTGTTTTCAGGCTCCTCGATGATGATCTTTCCTCTCTGAGCACCTGTGATATAAGGGATCTCAAATGCGCCCTCAGGTGCGGCAGCATCAGCATCAGCAAGATATGCCTTGCCGTTGAGCTTACCAAGGTGGTCAACGAGCTTGTTTACGAGATCCATGCCGGACTGACCCTGGTTAGCGAAGATAACTCTGTGGATAGGCTCAAATACTATGCCGTCATCATGGATGTTCTCGATCTCGCAGAGTGCGTATCTTGCAGGATGTACTTCGATCTCTTCAGGTGAAAGAGTCTTTTTGATGTTTTCCCATGCGGTCTTTGCTGTAGCAAGAGAGTGGTTGCCGTCGCCCATGGCCTGGAAGATGACATGACCAGCTCCGTACTTCTCTTCAGCCTTGTCGTAAAGTGCCGAAAGAGCTTCCTTTGCGCCTTCAAGATTCTTCTCTTCGATGAAACAGCCTGTGATATGTCCGCCGTCCATCATGAGATCAGTGTCGTAGATGACCTCCTTCGGAGCATCAACGAGAGGCTCAATAACCGACTTATCAGGATCATCGATAAGGATAAGGATGTGAGGCATCTCGATAGGAGCGTCTCCTCTGATCCTCAGGCGAGGCGGTATACGCTCTACTACTGTACCTTCTGTCGCTCTTGTGAGCGAGCTTGATCCCTTGCTGAAATCATAGGCCTCGAGGTCTGTTGCGATAACAAGTCCAAGGCGGGAACGTCCCTCAGCTGTTCTCTTGATAAGCATGCATCCAGGTGCCATCTTTCTGAGTGTGCCGTCCTCGAGATACTTATCCATTGCTGCGCGGATGTCTTTGATTCTCTCTGCCTCACCCGGTTTGTCAAGGTAAAGCTCAGGAAGCATCAGTCTGAGTGTGGAAGGTGCATCGCCTACGATCTCTTCGACTTTATCCCAGTACTCAGGCTCGGATGTGAACTGGTCACATGCTACAACAGCCCATTTGAAATAGTCCGTGCCTTCCTTAGGAAGCATGATCTCAGGAATATGCAGACCGAATTTGCTCCAATCATATTTTGCCATAGGTATTCCTCCAAATTAAATGAAACAAATTAAATGAAACAATAGGGTAACATGCGCTTAACGCAGCAGGCGCAAAGCACTGTTCTGATGATTTAATTATCGAACAAAAGGGGGCAATTTGCAAGTTCATATATGATACAATTAGAATAGAAAAAGGGTATTTCAGAAGCGGGACATTATTATTATATTTATGCTTTTGCCAGGAGGTTAATAAATGATTTCGAAAGCAATGGAGCCCTTTCTTGCGGGCAGTTCGCAAATCAGAGCGATGTTTGAAGAAGGCAAGAAAATGGCCAAGATTTATGGCGCAGAGAATGTGTATGACTTCAGTATCGGTAATCCGGGTCTGAAACCTCCACAGGAAGTTTTCGATGCCATAGATGAGATCAATCATGAGCTCGATCCTCTTTTAGTACATGGTTATCCATCAAATGCAGGCTATGAGTCGACCAGAAGAGCCATAGCTGAAGATCTCAATGAGAGAGCGAAAGGGGATTTTTTTGATGTTGACCATATAATCATGTCATGCGGAGCAGCTTACTCCATCAACATGATAAATAAGTGCATCTTTGATCCTGGCGATAAACTCGTTGTATTTGCTCCTTATTTCGTGGAATACGGCAACTGGGCGCGCAACTGGGGAGCCGATACCATTGTGGTGCCGGCAAATGAAGAGCTGGGATTTGATCCTGACGCAGAAGCTCTGAGGAAGCTGCTCGTCCCTGAAGTCAAGGGCGTAATGCTCAACAATCCTAACAATCCTACAGGTAAGATATACTCCAGGGAAGCCCTGGACAAGGTAGCGGATGTACTCAGAGAGGCAGAGGAGAAATTCGGGCATACTATCTATCTGATATGTGATGAACCATACAGGGAACTTGTTTATACCGATCAGGAGGTTCCTTTCCCGGGAGATTATTATGCTGATTCACTGATAGCTTATTCGTGGTCAAAATCCCTGTCCATGCCGGGCGACCGTATAGGATACGTAGCTGTTCCTAAGTGTGCGGAAGGGCACGAGGCGCTGAGTCAGGCTCTGGTTGTTGCCTGCAGGGTGCTCGGAGGAACAAATGCCCCTACGATACAGGAACTCATAGTTGAAAGATGCCTTAAGTGCAGATCTGATCTGGACTATTACAAGGTGAACGCCAAAGATCTCTACGAGATCGTTACTGAAGCCGGACTTGAAGCGCTTTATCCTCAGGGCGCCTTCTACATGTGGATCAAGTCACCTGTACCGAATGAGCAGGAATTCGTACAGGCGGCAAAGGAAGAGAGAATACTCATAACTCCGGGAAGCGCATTCAACGGACCTGGCTGGGTAAGAGCTTCCTTCTGCGGTAAAAATTCAACCATACAAAGATCAAAAGAATCGTGGATGAATCTCGGCAGGAAGTTCGGCCTGATCAAATAACGGAAGAAGGCTGAAAGAAGTATACTAAAAAAGGATCGCATTGCGGTCCTTTTTTGTTCACATGTGCCGGTCAGATGCGGATCAGCGTACAGGAACGGTTCCCGGTTTCACTCCCGGAACGATGCTTATCCTGTCTTCAGCTGAAGCCGCGATCTCTCCGAAGTCCTGCAGCTTTTCCTCGCCTCTGAGCACTCTCAGACAGCCTGCTGCGAGAGCTTCCATCTCGAACTCTCCCGGCATGATCTCAACAGGGCAGATGAATTCGACATGGTCTTTGATATATCCTGAGACGTATTTTGAATACGAGATGCCGCCTGTCAGAATGATGCGGTCTACCTTGCCGCACACGGTGGCAGCGAGCTTGGCGATGTCCTTTGCAACAGTGAGGCACATGGCTTCATATACGATCTCAGCGTATTTGTCGCCGTCGGCGATCATCTTTTCGACATCACGTGCATCTGCCGTTCCGAGGTGAGCGATCAGTCCGCCTTTGCCGTGGAAGAGCTTCATAGCTTCTTTATATGAATACTTACCGCTGTAGCAAAGGTCTACAAGACGCTTTGCGCTTACTCCGCCGCCTCTTTCAGGAGTGAAATTGCCTTCATCGTCATTCACGCTGTCTATGTTGACACCGTCTTTATACAGCCTGACAGAGCTGCCTCCGCCGAGGTGAGCAACGATGAATGTACACTCATCGAATTTCTTTCCCAGTTTCTCTTCTGCGCATTTGATTGCCATAGCTCTTGTGTTGAGCGTATGACCTACAGTGAAGTGAGGAAGCTCCGGAACTCCGCTGACTCTTGCTACAGGCATCTTCTCATCTGTTCCGATAGCATCGTAGATGCATACAGGTATTCCAAGCTGTTTGTTAAGATCGAATGCGATCATGCTTCCTATAAGTGAAGGATGTTTAGCAAGATCTTCAGGTCTTGTGAGGAAATCGATCATTGCCTGGTCTATTCCGATAGCTCCGTGCGGGCATGGCACTATATTGCCGCCTCTCGATACTGCAGCTGTCAGGGAATCCATGCTCACACCGTTTTTCTTCAGTGATTCTTTGATCTTTTCATATCTGAACTCATACTGTTCCGTTACATCGCCGAAAGGAGCGAGTTCTTCCGTTGCGTGGCGGATGGTATCATTGAATACTTCCTTGTCATCGTCATATACCGCGATCTTGCTCGAGGTGGAGCCAAGATTCATTACCAGTATTCTCTCTTTATCCATTTATTCCCTCCGTGTAATAAGTTAAATTTAGCTAATCAACATGAAAATTGTATCATAAAAACTAAAAAAAGTGAGCCGTTTTTGAGACGGCTCACTTATATAAAAACGAATTTATTACCTGCTTGAGGCGAATGTTTTCAGTTTCTCCTGATCTTCATCAACTTCATCATACTCGTTGGTAAGGTGGAATCTGTCGAGCAGATACATGACGAGTCCGAGCAGCATGCCGACTACCGCTGCAAGGCTCATGCCCTTGAGCTGTACCTGCCCGAGGTTGATGGCAATGCCTGAAAGTCCTACTACGAATACAACAGAAGTCATAGCAAGGTTGCGGGCCTTGGAGTAGTCTATCTTTGAGTCGACCATGAGTCTGATTCCCGAAGCGCCGATCATTCCGTAAAGCAGGAAGCTTACGCCGCCCATTACAGGACCAGGGATAGTCTGGATGAGTGCGGAGGCTTTGCCGATGAATGAGAGCAGGATGGAGAATGCTGCAGCTCCGCCGATGACCCATACACTGTATACCTTGGTTATGGCCATTACTCCGATGTTTTCTCCGTATGTGGTGGTAGGGCAGGATCCGCAGAAACCGGAAAGAGCAGTCGAGAATCCGTCAGCAAACATCGATCTGTGGAGTCCCGGATCTTTCAGCAGGTTCTTGCCTACGACCTCGGAAGTAACTACCTGATGCCCGATGTGCTCGGATACGACTACCAGCGTGGCCGGGATTATGACTGCGATGGCCTGTGCGCTCCACTGAGGTGTCTGGAATGCAGGGAGTTCAAATAAGCTTGCGCTGCCGACAGAACTGAAGTCCACGAGTCCGAAGAGGAGGGCGAGTACATATCCTGAAACGATAGCAATCAGTATTGCGATGGCGCTTGCAAAGCCTCTGTAGAGCACTCCGCCGAAAATCGCAAGCAGCAGCGTTACCAGAAATACGATCAGCACTTTAGGATCAAGGTCTTCCACCATCGATCCGTCTCCGTTGAGTATGCCGGCTGTCTGTGCGGCGCTTCCCGCGAGCTCAAGGCCGATCAGAGCAACTATAGGACCCATTGCAGCCGGAGGCAGAATGGCGTCGATCCATCTTGTTCCGACAAACTTGATGATACCTGCAACAATACACATAAGAAGACCCGTAACGACGAATCCGCCGAGTGCGTACCTGTAGCCGAGATCAGGCTGCGCGATCACTATCAAGGCCGGTGAAATGAATGCAAATGATGAACCAAGATAGGCAGGCGCTCCGCCCTTTGTGACAAAAATAAAGATAAGTGTTCCGATGCCGTTCATGAGAAGGGCTATGGAAGGACTTATCCCGAGAATGTAAGGAACGAGTACGGAAGCACTGAACATTGCAAATGTGTGCTGTATGGAGAGAGGAATACCCTTACTAAGAGGCACTTTCTCCTGGATCTGAATGATCTGTCTCTGCTTAGCCATAATGTCTCTCTTTCGTTAAATATCCTGAAAATTCATTATGAAAATTATACAAACCTGTAATTGTGATGACAATAGAAAAAAACACAATATCTTGTATTAAAAAAAGATAAAAGGTGATATCATACACATATATGGGTAAAGAGATAGACGATAAAATTTTACAGGAAGCAAAGGAAAAACTTGCTTGTCACATAGAGCCTCCTAAACCGAAGGCTCCAGATTTTGTTGACTCCGCCGGTAAGGTCCTTCTGACTCAGATGACCACGGCGGGCGGATGAGGCGCCAAAATAGGGCCGGGAGTCCTATCAAGCCTTCTGGCGGGTCTGCCGAAGATAAGCGACCCGCGCATAATCGTCGGATTTGAGAGCAGCGACGATGCCTGCGTCTACAAACTGACCGACGACATAGCTATTATTAACACAGTGGATTTCTTCCCGCCTATAGTGGATGATCCGTACATGTTCGGCCAGATAGCTGCAGCAAATGCACTGAGCGATGTCTATGCCATGGGCGGCCAGCCTAAGCTGGCAATGAACCTGCTGACTTTTCCTAACGGAAAGCTTCCGCTTGATGCAGTCAAAGGCATACTTGAAGGTGGCAACGACAAAGTCTGTGAAGCAGGTGCCACGATCGTAGGCGGACACAGCATAGATGATAAGGAGCCTAAGTACGGCCTTTCAGTGACGGGCTTTGCCCATCCTGACGATATTCTGAGCAATAGCGCATGCGCCGGAGACCTTCTGGTCATCACAAAGAAGATCGGTACGGGTGTACTGACCACGGCGGCCAAGGTGGATCTGCTCACTGAGGAGGAAAACGCTGAAATCGAAGCAAACATGGCCTTTCTCAATAAATATGCCTGGGAGGCAATGCAGGGCGTAAAGGTCGACGGCTGTACCGACATAACCGGATTCGGTCTCATGGGACATGCTGCGGAGATGGCGAGGGCAGGCGGTGTTACACTCGAGCTTTACAGCCACAAGGTGCCGATATTCCCGCGGGCACTTGATATGGCTTCGATGGGTATAATACCTGCCGGTGCATACCGCAATATGGATTATGTCGGACCGGAGGTGATGGAATTCCTGTCGAAGGATCCGGCCAGAGACCCTGATCTCCGGGCCAGAATAGACTGCCTTTACGATCCTCAGTCATCGGGCGGTCTGCTGATCGCCGTTAAGGAAAGCGAGATCCCGCGGCTTACAGAGCAGCTTGGCGAGAGGGGATGTGAAACAGCTGTCATAGGATGCTTCAAACCTCAAAAGGGCAGGTACTCTGTGGAGATCCACGACTGATAAATAAAAAGCGGTGTTCCGTTATGTCACGGAACACCGTTTTGTATTGCAGCAATATATCAGAAACTATTTGCTGTTCATTTTTGTCTTCACGTATCCGCTGAAAGCTTCGGCGGCAGGCGAGAAGGAGATGCTTTTCAGATTGATCATATAGAATACGCGGTCTTCTGTAAAATCTTCGATCTCAGCAACTTTTACTCTTCCGCCGATAGATGAAGCTACCTTTTCCGAGATGATAGCAACTCCGAGGCCTGCTTCGACGGAACGGATCATCGTATCCATGTCATCCACCAGAGCCGCAACTTCGAAAGCATCCTTTTCAAAGCCCGACCGCAGAGCTGCCTGTTCAAAAGCCTTACGAGTGGCAGACCCGGTCTCACGCCAGATGAAAGGATACCGTATCGAGTCGGCAAGCTTTATCTTCGGCGATATATCATAATCAGCAGGTGCGATGAGTACGGACTTATCTACTGCGACTTTTGTGCATTCTATAGATGAAGAGTTTATCTTTTCCCCTATAAATCCTATTTCACCTCTTCGCTCCGCAATATTGTCGATAACAGTCTGAGTATCGGATACGGAGACATAGTACTGTATACCAGCGTTCTCACTGCGGAATCCGGATAGAAGCTCAGGAAGGAATGTGACAGAAGGGATGGATGAGGTCTGTATCTCGAGTATCCCCCCGATGCTGCCGTTTATGTCATTGAGGGCATCAAAAGCCTGAGCCCTCGCGTTGATCATCTCAACAGCATACTTGTAAAACTTGCTTCCCTGCGGAGTCATTTCAACAACTCTGCTCTTGCGGTCAAGAAGTTTTACACCAAGTTCCTTCTCCAGATTGCGAATATGGGTGCTGATAGTAGGTTGTGTAAAGAATGTCGCGTCAGCGGCCTTGCTGAAGCTTTTAAATCTGACTACATTTACAAAAGCTTCGATCTGTTTGAAATCCATTTATCCTCCTAGTCCATTCCAAGCAGCTGCACCCTGGAAAGTCCGGGCGCTTCTGTGATCTCTCTTAACATGCTGTCAAGACTTCCGGCATCCTCTCCAAGTTCAAGCGTGATCACCACGTTTGCTCTGGAGTCTACGGGAGGATTCTGGGTTATGGTCCAGACACTGTAACCATAGCGTGAGATGATGCTCAGTACAGCTGAAAGAGTACCGACGCTGTGACTCATCATCATGGAGATGATAGCGTGACGACCCATTGAGACTGTGCTTATGTCCCGTATTTTGTCGCGGTACTTATAAAACGTGCTGCGCGATATGCCGACCATACGTACGGCTTCGCTTACATCAGCGGCTTTGCCCTCATCAAGCAGTTCTTTGGCGAGGGAGACCTTCTCACAATATGAAGGCAGAAGAGCCTTATCTACGATAAAGTATTTACCTTCCATATAATGTTAACCCCTTGCATTGCTCTTTTCAATAACGTACGTTTTCATATCCGATATTTCGATAACATCGTTGTGTACTATAGGCTTTTTGAATATCCCTGCCAGTCCTGCCGGTATGTCTGCGCCGGTGATCTCGTGGCATTTGTTCATGTTGCCTTCGTCGCTTCCGGTAAGTTCCTGACCCAATGCTTCGAGTACAGCGGCAGAGAACTTGTAAGGAGAAGCTGTGGAAAGAACTACGGCAGGCACTTCCGGGAAACCGGAAGCTTTCCTGTATTTCTCCATGCACGCCCAGGCGATCGAGGTGTGAGTATCCATCAGATAGCGGTCAGACTCGAAGACATTCCTGATAGCGGAGGCGCCTTCGTCATCACCGGCATATATTCCGGTGAATACTGCCTTCAATTCTGCGAGCTCTTCCGCGGTGACAGTGTATTCACCGGTCTGCTCAAGCTGCTTCATGTATTCTACGGTGTGCTCAGGACCGCACACATAGTAGAGAAGACGCTCAAGATTGCTGGAAACCAGTATATCCATGGAAGGAGATGTGGTTTTGTAGAACTCACGCTTTCTGTCGTAATGACCTGTGTTGAGAAACTCAGTCAGTACATCATTCTTGTTTGATGCGCATACGAGTCTGCGGACCGGGAGTCCCATCTTCAGTGCGTACCAGCCTGCCATGATGTCTCCGAAGTTGCCTGTAGGAACTACGAAGTCTATTTTGTCTCCGTCGGCGATCGCTCCGGCCCTGATCAGCTGGGCATACGCCGAGAAGTAATAAACGATCTGAGGAACAAGCCTTCCGATGTTTATGGAATTGGCGCTCGACAGAGCCACTCCACTGACCGGCTTCGGTATCTCCCTGAAAAGACGCTTTACGCCTGTCTGGGCATCATCAAAATTTCCGCGGATAGCGCATGCGGTCACATTTGAGCTTGCAGGAGTCACCATCTGCAGCCTCTGGGTGTCGGAAACACCTCCGTGAGGATAGAAGACGATGATGCCTGTGCCCGGGACATCACTGAAACCCTGTATTGCGGCACTGCCGGTATCGCCTGATGTAGCTGTCAGGATCATTATATCGTCAGTGAAATCGTTCATGCTCCGTGCTGCGCTCATGAGGTTAGGAAGGGCAGACAGAGCGACATCCTTGAATGCCGATGTAGGTCCGTGATACAGCTCCAGAACATATGCCTCCGTACTGCTGCTGCGTGTCCTGACCAGCGGAGTGATATCCTCGGAAGAGAACTTGTTTTTATAGCTTCTTTCTACAAGCTCATCTATGAGGTCTTCACCATAGTCATCAAAGAAGATGTTCCACACAGCCTTTGCCATGCTTCTGAAGTCTCCCTTTATTATTTCATGATAATCCGTCTTTACCAGATCGAGGTCTGACGGAACATAAAGACCGCCGCCTTCGGCCTGGCCGTCCAGAATAGCCTTGCTGGATCTGACTCTGATGGATGGATTTCTTGTGCTTACATATTCGATCATTTTATTGCCTTTCTATTAAGCAGCGCCTGAACGCCTATTAAGTAACAAGTTGTTGAATTACGACAATGATTATGATACATTACTCCTAACTTAAAGACAAGTGTTTTCGTATCGCGGACACCAGCAAAGCGTTTGTCCACCCGGCACGGAATGCAACAAAAAATAACGTGAAAAATTGTATTTTTCACCAAAAAGATCAAAAATTTAGTGGAAAAAAGCATTAAAACAAATTGCACCTTTTTATGTACAAGATGTGCGGTATGTTGAAGAATACACATTGGAGGTATTGCAGATGAAGATCGCTATAATGGGTTTCGGTACAGTCGGAAGCGGCGCATATGAGGCATCCAGGGCTGCCGGAGATATAGAAGTAGTCAGAATACTTGCAAGACACGGCAGGGAGGGCTACGAATTTCTCGATGACATCATTACGCCTGATATTGACGATATAGCCGGTGACCCTGAAATCGAACTCGTTGTGGAGTCCATGGGCGGCGTTGAGCCTGCAAGAGAGTATGTTCTGAAATGCCTGAGAGCCGGCAAGCATGTAGTGACTCCCAACAAGAACCTTATAAGCGCCTGCTACAGTGAACTCATGCAGGAGGCTGCTGCAAACGGTGTAAAACTCAGATTCACATCCGCAGTAGGAGGCGGCATTCCATGGCTGTTCAATCTGCTCAGAACCAAGCGCTGTGATGAGATACTTTCGATCCGCGGCATCGTAAACGGAACCTGCAACTACATTCTTGATGCGATGTACGACAAGGGAGCGGATTTCGGTGAGATGCTGAAGATAGCCCAGGAAATCGGCTATGCTGAAGCGGATCCTTCAGCGGATATCGAGGGTACAGACACTCTGCGGAAGACCGTGATAAGTACAAATCTTGCCTTTGACGCAGCTATAAAGGAAGAGGATGTTACCTGTTACGGAATAGATACCATACAGGCCTGTGACATAGCATATCTGAAAAAGAAAGGCCTGGTATGCAAGCTCATGATGAAAGCGGAGAAAAAGAACGGAGCCATTGAAGTCTATGTTGAACCTACGGCTTTCCCTGAGGATTCTCTTGAGGCAAACGTTAAGCTGAACAATAATCTGATAACGCTGACGGCAAGGCATCTCGGCACACAGAGCTATTTCGGACAGGGCGCCGGAATGATGCCGACAGGTGAGTCCGTCATACAGGACGTGATCGACATACGTGACGGCAGGGAGCAGAACATCGGCATCAATGATGCAAGTGAACTGAAAGCAGACAACAGCAATGCTGTTCACAGATACTATATAAGACACGACCGTATGTGCGAGCATATGGAGCCGCTGGTGGATACTTATGAAGAAAAAGACGGTATTTATTACTGCATCTCTAAGCCGCTTCCGGTAGAGAAGATGCATGAGATGGGACATCACCGCAAGGAGAAAGGTAAGGAGATGTTCTTTGCCGCACTTGCTGAATAAAAAAAGAAGGGAACAGAACAGATGCTTAAGGTACTGAAATTCGGCGGATCGAGTCTGGCAGACAGCTCACAGTTCGCTAAGGTAAAGGAAATAGTAGAATCAGACAGCTCACGTGAGGTGGTCATAGTATCCGCCCCGGGCAAAAGAAACAGCGATGACAACAAGATAACCGACCTGCTTTATCTGACCCATGCGCATCTCCGTTATGGAGTGGACTATGAAGGAGTCCTCTCCATGATAAAAAAGAGATATGTGGAGATAAAAAAAGGCTGCGGTCTTGAGACTGACATAGCGTCGATAATAGATGAAACTTTCGCTGCTGTAGATAAACGGACACCGGTCGATTTCCTTGCCTCGAGAGGAGAGTACTTCAGCGCCATACTTATGGCGGATTATCTCGGATATCAGTTCGTTGACGCGGTCGACTGGCTGTGCTTCGAGTACAATGGAAAAGTAAACGCTGAAAAGTCCGAGCAGAAGCTCAGGGAGCTCAAAAGCAAGTATGACAGGATCGTGACTCCGGGCTTCTACGGCGCATTGCCGAGCGGTGACATACGTGTATTTCCGAGAGGAGGCTCAGATATAACAGGAGCTCTTGCGGCAGCGTATCTGGGCGCCGATGTTTATGAAAACTGGACTGATGTGTCAGGCATACTCATGGTGGATCCGAGGATCGTGAAAGACCCTAAGACCATCGCCAGAGTAACATTTGACGAACTGAGAGAGCTCAGCTACATGGGAGCATCCGTGCTCCATGAGGACACAGTGTTCCCGGTAAGGATCAGAGACATCCCGGTCAATATCCGCAATACGAACGAACCTGACAATCCGGGCACCATAATAAGGGAACACTTTGAGGATGAGCTCGAGGAAGAAACCGAAAGATTCATCACCGGAATAGCCGGAAAACGCAATTTCTCGATCATCAGCATTTATAAGAGCAGAATGGGTGAGGAAAAGCTCGGACTGCTGAGGCAGGTGCTCGAAGTATTTGCTCAGTATGAAATACCTGTAGAGCAGATACCTAGCGGAGTCGACAGCTTCTCAGTGGTGTTCCCGAGCGGAAGCATCGGAAGCAGAAAGCATGAGCTCATGCAGGAGCTGTCTGAATTCGAAGGCATCGATAACTGCACTCTCACCGAAGGGGTCAGCCTGATAGCGATCGTAGGCCGTCAGATGGCATACAGGATAGGCATCTCGGGCAAGATATTCAAGACGCTCGGAGAGAACAAGATCAACATCAGGACGATAGAGCAGTGTGCCGATGAGATCAATATAATGGTAGGAGTTTATGACGAAGATTTCGACAGGGCAATACGCGTCCTTTATGAAAGCTTTGCTAAATAATTAAGATTCAACATAGAAAAGGAAGGGTAGACATGAAAAAGTACAACGTAGGAGTAATGGGTGCGACCGGAGCAGTCGGACAGCAGATGATCAAGGTCCTCGCTGAGAGGAATTTCCCTGTAGGTGAACTGAGATGCCTGGCAAGTGAAAGATCTGAGGGCAAGGTGCTCAGCACACCGTTCGGCGATATTACAATAAAGAGGACATGCGAGACTGCATTCGATGGCCTTGACATCGTGCTCGGCGCATCTGAGAACGATATTGCTGAGGCAATGGCCCCTCACATCAAGGCAGCCGGAGCAGTATTCGTAGACAATTCGTCTGCATTCAGACTTTGCCCGGATGTTCCGCTGGTAGTTCCTGAGATCAATCCTGAGGACGTAAAATGGAACAACGGAATCATAAGCAATCCGAACTGCACAACTATCATTTCTCTGGTAGCGATCAATGCTATCAACAAGCTGTCAAAAATTGAGGGAATATATGCTTCTTCATATCAGGCTACGAGCGGCGCAGGAGCAGCAGGCCCTGTGGAGATGTATGATCAGTCTGAAGCTGTGCTGAAGGCAAGGGCTGCAGGCGGAGAAGGCAACTCCTACGGAGCTGACATCCAGCCAAAGGTATTCCAGTATCAGATAGCATACAATGTCATCCCTCAGATCGGCGGATTCGGTGAGAATCTGTACTCATCTGAAGAAATGAAGCTGCAGAACGAAGGCCGTAAGATCATGCATCTGCCTGATCTCAAGGTGAGCTGCACATGCGTCAGAGTTCCGGTGGAAAGATCACACGCAGTATCAATTGATGTTATCACAGAAAATAAGCTTGATCTTGCAGACGTAAGAGAGGCCATCATGGAAGCTCCGGGATGCAGACTGTATGACGAGCCGTCCGAGAAGATCTATCCGATGCCTATACTTACATCCAATCAGGACATCGTGTATGTCGGCAGGATCCGCCGCGATCTGGTGAACGAGAACGGTATCAATCTGTGGTGCTGCGGAGATCAGGTACGCAAAGGCGCTGCAACAAACGCGGTGCAGATCGCAGAACTGCTCATTAAATAATGAAATAGCTAAAAACAGAAATCCCGCTGCCTGTGCAGCGGGATTTTGTTGTGCGGGCAACAATAAGGGGACGGTTTTACCCGTCCCTCGAAACATCATATATTCTGTTGTGTCTCCGCTGTACATGTCTTCAATACAGTTTCGAATTTTGTTTTTTCTGGTTCTCAGGCTGTCCCGCGATCACATCTGCTGATTATGATTTGGTGTCCCGTTATTCGTCACCTTCGGGTTGCCTGTAAGTCGGCCTGCCTTGCAGTGTCTTTAGAACGGAACAGCCCCTTTCTCAAATGCTCCCATTGGTCTGTCCTCCGCATTCTGCGCGCTGCGCGCTTTTCTTTGCCGGATCACCATTCGATTAGTTTTTTTACTCCGTCCGGCTTTTCTTTATCTCTTTGTTGTCTTTATTGTACTGATATAAAAACAAAATGCAATACCTTTAGGATAATCTTAATGTATTAAAATAATACAAAAAAATCCTTGATTTTTTGTGCAGGTTAACAATAATCCGCCGCAAAGCAGGCATAAACAGCTAAAAACACCCTGATGTGTGATATCATAGGTACATCATGCATTGCCGGGGTATTAAAGAAATGAGTTATTTACAGCATCCGTTCGGACCATTATATAGCGACAGAAGCCGGGTACTTATTCTCGGCTCGTTTCCGTCTGTAAAATCGAGAGAGCAGAACTTTTTCTACGGCCACCCGCAGAACAGGTTCTGGAAGGTCATTGCTGCAATATTCTGCCAGCCGGTCCCTGAGAGCATTGAAGAGAAAAAACAGCTCATACTTATCAACGGGATGGCACTCTGGGATTCGATCGCAAGCTGTGAGATAACGGGTTCATCGGATGCCAGTATCAGGAATGTACGTGTAAATGACATAGGGCTTATACTGGATAACTGCAGCATAGAGCGGATATACTGCAACGGGCGGAAATCCCATGAATTATACTGCAAATATATAGAACCTGAGACCGGACGTGCAGCGACATGTCTGCCGTCAACCAGTCCGGCAAATGCACAGTGGACACTTGACAGGCTGGTCGAAGCCTGGACGGTTATAAAGGGCGCGGGCCAGGTTTACTGAAGACCGCTGTCATGAAACAACAGGGAAAAATGAAACTTGAGGAATTTTTTGAAATAAATAACAGGATCGCAGTCGCTTTTTCGGGAGGCGTTGATTCGGCATATCTGATCTATGCTGCCTTGAAAGCGGGAGCGGATGTGAAAGCATATTATGTGAAGTCAGCGTTCCAGCCGGAGTTTGAATTCGAAGATGCCGTAAAGCTTGTTGACATGACCGGATGCGTTCTCAGTGTGATCGAAGCTGATGTTCTTTCAGATGAAAAGGTCGCTGCCAATCCGTCTGACCGCTGCTATTACTGCAAGCAGCACATCATGAGTGCCATAACGGAAGCAGCTGAGGCTGACGGATATGATTTTGTATGTGACGGGACCAATGCCTCTGATGATGCAGACGACAGGCCGGGGTTCAGGGCCCTTCAGGAATACGGCATCAGGTCGCCATTGAGAGAATGCGGTCTTACAAAAGCAGAGATCAGAAAAGAATCGAAAAAGGCCGGGCTTCCGACATGGAACAAACCTGCCTATGCATGCCTTGCTACACGTATACTGACAGGTGAAACGATAACAAAGGAAAAGCTCTGCAAAACGGAAAGGGCAGAAAGCATCCTTCATGGCATGGGGTTCAGGGACTTCAGGGTAAGAATGAGAGGAAACAATGCTCTTGTGCAGATAGAGGAGAGCCAGCATGCTGAAGCTCTTGCACGTGAGGGTGAGATAAGAAAAGCTTTGTCTGATATGTATGATGAGGTGAGAATAGACGGAAGTCCGCGCATTTCACGCTGATTTCGGCAATGTTCATCATTGACCGGGACTGCCTGAAAATTATATTATTAAACGGGTATGGGCTTTCGTCTTTTTTGTGTTGAAAATCGGAGGGATATCCTGATGGATTGCTTGATCATAGGTGTTGCCGGCGGTACAGGTTCCGGTAAATCGACATTCACAAACCGTATCAAAGATGAGTTCGGCGACAGAGTCACTGTAATCTATTATGACAACTATTACAGGGCTCATGATGATGTCCCGTTCGAGGAGCGCAAGATGATCAACTACGATCATCCGGATGCCTTCGAAACAGACCTTTTCATTGAACATCTCAGAAAGCTCAGAAACGGTGAGCCCGTCGAATGCCCTGTTTATGACTATACGATCCATAACAGGAGCAAGGAAACCGTCACTATAAAGCCGTCTCCGGTCATCATCGTCGAGGGCATAATGGTGCTGCAGAACGAAGAACTGAGAGACTTGCTTGATATAAAGATATACGTGGAAGCGGATGCCGATGAGAGGATACTCCGCCGCGTGATCCGCGACGTAAAATACCGCGGCAGGGATGTGGAGGGCATAGCCCAGCAGTATCTGACTACTGTAAAGCCTATGCACTACATCTATGTTGAGCCTACAAAGTATCTTGCTGACATCGTGCTCAACAGCGGCATGAACGATGTCGTATTCGATGTGATAAAGGTCAAGATCCTTTCGCACCTTGCAAGGCAGGTATACTAAAAAGATGAAGGACAGGATCTGTGAATTCAAATGCAATATAGATGACATGACTGCGGAGGAGCTGGCCTTTGCCGCAGAAAGACTGATGGAAGAAGGTGCAAAGGATGTGACCCTTACTTCCGTTCAGATGAAGAAGGGCAGACCGGCCACGCTCATGACAGTTATGTGCGCAGATGAAGAGGCAGAAAAGGAACGTTTCGTGCGTCTCATATTCAGATACACCACAACGATCGGGATACGAGAGCTCATTTCCGAACGCTACATTCTGGAAAGAAGCGAAGAAACTCTCAGGACCGCATTCGGTGATGTAAGGTGCAAGAGAGTCAGCGGTTACGGAGTGGAAAGATGCAAACCTGAGTATGAGGACCTGGCGCGAATCGCACGCGAAAAGGGCATCAGCATAGCGGAGGCGCGCAGGCTGGTTATCGATTCAATGAAATAAGAGGGGAGAGGACAAATGAAAGGAGACGTATCCAGACCGCTCAGTGAGCGGGTCAGAGAAGCTGCGGTTTATCTTTACGGCAAAGGCGTGCTCAAACCCGAAATAGGGATCATTCTCGGCTCGGGCCTGAATGATTTTGCCGACAGAATCAAAAATCCGCTTATCATTTCTTATAATGATGTGCCTAACATGGAAGCCGGACTGGTGTCCGATCACAGGGGACAGGTCGTTTACGGCAAATACAAGGGAAAGCGTGTGATAATCATGGCGGGCAGGTTCCATTATTATGAGAACAGGGACATGGATAAGACGGCGTTCCCGGCAAGGGTAATGGTCTCTCTCGGCGTAAGGCGCTTCATCATTACAAATGCTGCCGGATGCGTAAACACTGAATGGAATGCGGGCGAGCTGATGCTCATAAGTGATCACATAAATCTCTCCGGCAATAATCCTCTCATTGGGAGGAACCTTGATGAGTTCGGACCGAGGTTCCCGGATATGACATATACCTATAACAGAGAACTGAGGGAGAAGCTCAGATCTGCCGCGTCTGAAAAGGGAATAGAACTGCGCGAGGGCGTTTATGCCATGTTCACCGGACCTAGCTTTGAGACGCCGGCCGAGATCCGGTTTGCACGTACGATCGGCGCTGATGCTGTCGGCATGTCTACCGTTCCTGAGGCGATCATTGCCAACCATGCCGGACGTGAGGTGATAGGCATATCGTTCCTGTCGAATATGGCGGCAGGTGTGCTCGATAAACCGCTGACAGGCGCTGAAGTAAACGAAGCGGCACTAAGCATCAAAGACACTTTCGCCGAGGTCGTGGACCTGGCGATAGATATATAAAAGCACTAAAACATGTTAAAGGAGATAATAACCCCAAATGGAAGCTAAACTTACAAGAGAGCAGGCGAACGAACTCCTGCACAAATACGTTAAAGGAGAGAATTACATCACTCACAGCTATGCTGTTGAAGCGATCATGAGAGGACTTGCAGAGAAGCTGGCACCTGAAGATGTCGAATACTGGGGCATCTGCGGACTGCTGCACGATCTCGACGAGGAGACTGCTCCGTGGAGAGATGATTTCGGAACTCACGGACCTACATCGGCTAAGATCCTCAGAGATGAGGGCTTTGGTGATCCGGTAATGGAAAACGCTATCATGGCACACAATCCGGCATGCGGCAAGAACCCTGAAACTCAACTTGAGTACGCTCTTATAGCTGCAGATCCGATGTCAGGATTCCTGAAGGCTATAGCACAGATCTACCCGGACAAGAAGATCGCCAGTGTAAAACACAAATCCGTAAATAAGAGATTCAAGGAGACCCGTTTCGCTGCAGGAGCAAACAGACAGTTCATGAGCCTTATAGAGAAGGCAGGCATGGAATGGGACGAGTTCGTTGATGTCTCCCTCGAAGCACTGAGAGGCATCGCTGATGAGATCGGACTGTAAGATGCAGGAGTAATCAGGAAAAAGAAATGACAAAAAAACTGACGTATTATCCGCAGGGCGTATGCTCTGTAATGATCGAGATAGAACTCGACGGTGATGTGATAAAAGATGTTGCCTTTACGGGAGGGTGCAACGGAAACCTGAATGCTATATCCAAACTGATCAGAGGCATGAAAGCTGAGGATGTTATAGAGAAGCTCGAAGGCAACAGATGCGGTGTCAGCGAGACATCATGCGCGGATCAGATGTGCAAGGGTCTCAGACAGGCACTGGCAGAAGCATAAAACAACTTAAGGAGGGCGGAACCGCTATGATGATGGAAAACAGAGGGGCTAAAGCTGCACACCTCGAAGATCTAGCAACGAGAATGACGGAAATAGACACCAGACCTATCGACGGCCATCTGCTTGGTATGCAGGAGAAAGTTGCAGAAGCTCTGGATCATCTGAAAAGAGCCATGTTTCCATATCATTTTGGCAAATCGCGTGCGAGGTTTGCTGAGATCGAGAAGAGGACATACGAGCTGATGCGCGCCTACGACGCCCTTCAACAGATAGTGGAACTGGTTTACAAGGATCCGGACGAAGCGACAGAAAAGGTTGAGGCAATGGTCAACTCTCTTCCGGAGATCCTTGAAGTGCTCAAGACGGATGTACAGGCCGGCTATGACGGAGATCCTGCGGCGAAGAGCCTTGATGAGGTCATAATGACATATCCGGCTTTTATTGCGATCTTCACATACCGGATCGCTCACAAGCTTTACGAACTTGGAGTTCCGCTGATCCCGAGAGTCATGACAGAGCAGGCGCATGAGATCACAGGCATAGACATCCATCCCGGCGCTACTATCGGAAGGTATTTCTTTATCGACCACGGCACAGGCGTCGTCATAGGAGAAACTACTACGATAGGTGAGCATGTAAAACTGTACCAGCATGTAACTCTTGGGGCAAAGAGTTTCCCGGTCGGGCCGGACGGTACACCTGTAAAGGGGATCAAGCGCCATCCGGACCTGGGCGACAGGGTGGTTGTATACGCAGGAGCCACTATTCTGGGCGGAGATACAAAAATCGGTGATGACTGTGTTGTCGGCGGTAATGTATGGCTCACACACTCGCTCGAGCCCGGAGTATCCATAGTGACAAAGCCAAGCGGGCAGGCCAAGTCGACAGACAAACTCGGTCCTGAAGACCCGATAGAATGGTTCATCTGATACTATGTGAAATGAGCGCTGCGGTATTGATACTGCAGCGCTTTTTTAGTATAATTCCTCGAGTGCGGTCAGCACGTTCACAGTGCTGGTTTCACCGCGACCTGGGGGTAGATAGGTGCTGGTGTGCCTCGCGGTCTTCAAAACCGTTTGCAGGGGGTTAGTAGCCTCCCGGGTGGGTTCGATTCCCACGTACTCCCGCCAAAAAGATTACGGAGGTCGGATGCCATGACAAAGAAAGAATTACTGAGAGGACTCCCTAAGATCGATGAAGTGATGAAGCAGGAGTCTCTTGTTGTATTGTCAGAAGAGAAGGGGGACCTGCTGGTAACGGATGCTGTGAGGGCGGTCATTGCAACTCTGAGAGCTTCCATTCTGGATCTTGAGGACGGAAAGGCGGAAAACTTTGACACATCCGTTCTTGAGACAGAAGCAGTTGCAAAGGCGGCGGAAGCAAGGATCTTTCAGGATGAGGAGCTCAATCTTTATCCGCTCATAAACGCTACCGGGACCATACTCCACACGAACCTCGGAAGAGCGCCTCTCTGCCGGGACGCAGTTGAGAATGTTGCGAGAGTTTCAAAAGGGTATTCCGACCTTGAATATAATGTGCCGAAGGGCAAGCGCGGCTCGCGCCATGATCTGGTAGGTGATCTCATAGCAGAACTTACCGGAGCTGAGGACGCGATGGTCGTCAACAACAACGCTGCCGCTACAATGATAGTGCTTGCGACTCTCGGAAAGGGAAAGGAGATCGTTGTCTCCAGAGGTGAGCTTGTCGAGATCGGAGGGGCATTCAGGATCCCTGACATAATGATGCAGTCCGGCGCATTCCTGCAGGAAGTCGGAACCAGCAACAAGACAAAGGCATCCGATTATGAGAACGCCATAGTAACAAAAGCCATGCTTGAGAAAGGCGATCTGTCCGATGATCCGCGCCATGGCAGGCGCTTTGAGACCGGAGCGCTCATGAAAGTCCACAAGTCAAATTACGACATTGTCGGATTTACGGAAGAAGCTTCACTTGAGGAGCTTGTGGATATTGGCAAAAAACACGGCCTGCCGGTGATATTTGACATGGGTAACGGGCTGATGCTCGATATGTCAGAATTCGGACTTGATGAGCCTAACATCCCTGCATCGCTGGCTACAGGCATTGATGTAATGCTGTTCAGCGGAGACAAGCTTCTCGGCGGTCCCCAGGCAGGCATCATAGTAGGTAAGAAGAAATACATAAAAGCAATGAAGAAGCATCCGCTTGCGAGAGCCATGAGGGTAGATAAGATGACCTTTGCAGCGCTCGAGGCGACGCTCATGAAATACAGGGACCGCAAGACTGCTTTGAGAGATATTCCTGTGCTTCGCATGATATCAGCATCTAACGGGGAAATGAGAAAGAAGGCCGAAAGACTTGCTGATGCGATCAAGAGGGTGGATCCGTCCATCTCGGTGGAGCTCGTGCCTGTTGAGGACCAGATCGGAGGCGGTTCCGCACCGATGGTAAGACTTCCGGGCTGGGCCGTATCCGTAAGAGACGGAATGAAGTCAGCTGACAGGACGGAGAGAAAGCTCCGCAAGGCCGACATCCCTGTGATAGGAAGGATAAACGAAGACAGGCTTCTGCTCTGTGTACGCACCATAGCAGATGATGAAATAGAGACAACGGCAGAGGCCCTCAGAAAATAAGTAATGAAGAACATAATCATCGGCACAGCCGGCCATGTCGACCACGGTAAAACTACGCTTATCAAGGCGCTCAGCGGCATCGACACTGACAGGCTCATAGAAGAGAAAAAACGCGGCATCACGATAGAGCTCGGCTTTGCCCACATTCCGAATGATGCCGGATACAACATCGGAGTCATCGATGTCCCGGGACATGAGAAATTTATCAAGCACATGCTGGCCGGGATAGGAGGCATCGACTTTGTTCTCTTTGTTGTTGCTGCTGATGAAGGCATAATGCCTCAGACCAGGGAACACTTTGAGATACTCAATTCGCTTGGCATAGATGACGGCATCATCGCGGTCACAAAGACCGACATGGTCGAAGAAGAATGGCTTGAGATGCTGCTCGAGGAAGTCAATGATTATTTCAAGGGGTCGTTTCTGGATGGAAAGCCGGTCATACCTGTAAGCGCTGCCACGGGTGAGGGGATCGAAGAGCTGAGATCAGAGATAATTGCCAAGTGTGACAGACCGGACAAACGCCGTGAGGAGAAGGAGCTTTTCAGGCTTCCGGTCGACAGGGTGTTCACCATGCAGGGCTTCGGCACTGTAGTGACGGGCACACTGATGGACGGCAGTGTTAAAGTCGGAGATGATATCATAATATATCCGGAAGGAACAAAAGCCAGGGTAAGGGGCATACAGACATACGGAAAAGATACTGAAGTCGCAGTCGCAGGGCAGAGAACCGCCATAAACCTGTCCGGTGTTTCAAAGGAAGACATAGACAGAGGCGACGTAGCAGCATATCAGGACGCTGTAACAGTCACAAACATGATAGATGCTGAGATCAGCATTTTCAGCTCGACTGACAAGGTGGTGCTCAATAACAGCAGAGTACATCTGTACTGCGGGTCTGATGAGGTGCTGTGTAAAGTGATACTGCTCGACCGCGATGCGCTGTCTGCCGGCGAAACAGCCTATGCACAGCTGAGACTTGAAGAGCCTGCGGCCGTAAGAAGGGGAGACAGATTTATCATAAGGTTCTACTCACCTGTCATAACAGTAGGCGGAGGGCGCATAATCGATGCCCTGCCTGTCAAGCACAAGAGAAACAGGCCTGAGATACTCGCAGGAATGGAAGTGCTTTCGCACGGTCAGGTCAGTGAGATAATCTACGCCAAAGCGTGTGAAAGACGCTTTGTAAGACAGAAGGAGCTTGCTTCTGAACTGGGACTTCTCGGTCATGAAATGGCAGCAGCGGCTGAGGACGGAATATCCTCCGGGTCACTGATCGTGCTCCCTGATGATACGATAGTCAGTGACTCAAAATTCATCCGGCTCAAGGATGATACAGAGATGATCATAAATGATTATCACGCGGGCAATCCTCTCTCTGACGGAATACCCCGTCAGGAGCTTCTCTCAAGGCTGAAGGAGAGATGGTTCACCGATGATGACAGGCTTGTGCAGGCAGTCCTGAAGCATCTGATGGCTCAGGGATTCATTGAGGACAGGGGGAAAAGCATTGCGATCAGCGGATTCAGCATTGAGTACACGGATGAGCAGAAAGCCCTCAAGGCCAGGATCAAAGAAATGTATGCCGGTGCAGGCATCGAAATGATAAAAAACGATGAGATATTCGCACTGTACAAAGATGGCAGAATAATACGTGCCATACTGGAGGACCTTGAATCCGACGGGGTCATTTACAAGGTCAATCCGTCGTACTACATTGATAAAACAGCATGGGATCAGGCTGTCCGTGTCGCAGGGTCGTTTGATGATACGTTTACCCTTGCAGAATACAGGGACAGGCTTGGGACTTCGCGTAAGTATGCCGCCGAATTCCTCCCGGCCATGGATAAGGCCGGCGTAACGGTGTTCGATGGTGAAAAAAGAAGGGTAGTTAAGTAACAGAAGATGACTGACAAAAAAAGGTTATCGGTCAACATCAATATTTTTAAAGTGCTGGCGGCGGTATCAGCTCTGTTGCTGTGCTTTATCCTGCTTGCGGGCTGCAGCTCCATGAACGATGCCGAAAAAAAGGTATCAAAAGAACTCAATGCTCTTCAGGAATCGGATGCTCTCGGCAGTGAAGTCATTACCCTCAGGGATTCCCTGTCGGACGAAGGACGCGAAAACTTCGACGGGTTCCTTAAAAAGTTACGTGGTTTCGATTTTGAGATCACGGGCAGCGAGGAAAATGACGGTCAGGATGATGACAGCACTATAGTAAGCGTAAAGATAAAGACATGTGATTTCGGGAGGGAATACCTTGCGGCATGGACTGAGTATCTGAAAGCCAATCCGGATACCAAGCCGGAGGAACTGACGGATTTTTACGAACTTCTTTTCAGCAGACTCAATTCGCTTGAAGAAAAGGATCACATAAAAACAATACAGATAGTATGTATCGATCCGCTGGATAACGGAGAGTGGATCGCTAACATAAAAGAAAACGAAGAACTGCAGGATGCCATATTCGGTGGCATGCTGAGCGAGATGAAGGCGCTCGCTGCAGAATAATAAACACTTTGGAGGAACAATAATGATCAACAAGTACTCGAACATTTGCATGCATGAAGACGGACACGAAGGCGGAGCGGCTCCTGAAAACTGCACACATGACTGCAGCACCTGCGGTGCAGACTGCTCTTCAAGAGAAGGCGGCATCCAGAAGGCCGTACTCAATCCTTACAGCTCTGTCAAGAAAGTAATCGGAGTAGTATCCGGTAAGGGCGGAGTAGGAAAATCGATGGTTACGGCTCTTTCGGCGCTTGCAGCCACAAGAGACGGATTCAAAACAGGC
Organism: Mogibacterium sp.; assembly: GCA_017505405.1. Classification (GTDB taxonomy): domain Bacteria; phylum Bacillota; class Clostridia; order Peptostreptococcales; family Anaerovoracaceae; genus Crickella. Next base: position 14,392 of record JAFVPI010000060.1, on the reverse strand, counting down.
ATCATGGACGCGGATATCACCGGACCTTCGATCCCTAAGATGTTCGGAGTGCATAAAAAAGCTTTCGGCAGTGATTACGGGATCATTCCTGAAGAGACACCTATGAATATCAAGCTGATGTCCATAAATCTTCTGGTTGAGAACGAGACTGACCCTGTCGTGTGGAGGGGACCGGTGATCGGCGGCGTGGTTGAGCAGTTCTGGACAGAGGTATACTGGGGAGATCTTGACGTCCTCTTCATCGATATGCCTCCTGGAACAGGCGACGTGCCTCTGACGGTATTCCAGTCCATTCCTATAGACGGAATAATCGTAGTCACATCGCCTCAGGACCTCGTATCCATGATAGTAGGCAAGGCAGTCAAAATGGCTAATCTGATGAACATACCTGTTCTCGGACTCGTTGAGAACATGAGCTATATCACCTGCCCTGACTGCGGACGCAGGATCGAAATGTTCGGTCCAAGCCAGGCAAAGGCAGTTGCTGCCGAGTACGGGATCAGGCTGCTCGAGCAGCTCCCTATAGACCCGGTACTTTCTCAGGAAGCAGACCTTGGAAAGATCGAATTCAATGAAGGCACCCAGATGGAATCCATACTCGGAGTGCTTGATGACCTTGGACTCAAGGCGGAATAAAACAGCTGACACAAGTGTTCTTAAAGAAAGGGAACTTCATTGGGCGAACTGATTAGACTTGAAGGAATAGAAAAGAGCTTTGATGATACCGTGGTCCTGAACGGGATCGACCTCAGCGTGGACGAAAATGAATTCGTCACACTGCTGGGGCCTTCGGGCTGCGGCAAAACGACGACTCTTCGTATAATCGCGGGCTTTGAGAAGCCGGACAAGGGCAGGGTGTATTTTGACGGCAAGGATATCACTGATCTTCCGGCGAACCAGCGTCCTGTCAATACCGTATTCCAGAATTACGCGCTTTTTCCTCACATGACAGTGGGAGAAAATATCGCGTTCAGCCTGAGGGTGAAGAAAAGACCTGAGGCTGAGATAAAGGAAAAAGTCGCAAATGCACTCAAACTCGTGAACCTTACAGGCTTTGAAAACAGACGCATAGACCAGCTTTCAGGCGGTCAGCAGCAGAGGATCGCGATGGCAAGAGCCATAGTAAACGAGCCGAGAGTGCTGCTGCTCGATGAGCCGCTCGGAGCCCTTGACCTCAAGCTCCGCCAGGAGATGGAGTATGAGCTTGTGCGCCTCAAAAAGGAACTCGGGATCACTTTCATTTACATTACTCACGATCAGGAGGAAGCGCTTACGATGTCTGACAAGGTCGTTGTAATGAACGAAGGATACATCCAGCAGGAGGGCACTCCTCAGCAGATATATGATGAGCCTGTAAACGCTTTCGTTGCCGACTTCATCGGCGACAGCAACATCCTTTCAGGCCAGATGGTGGATGAGAAGGTCGTCCGCATCGACGGAGTTGACTATCCGTGTATCGACGGCACTGAGGAAGGCTTCCCTCCGAGACGGAGAGTCGATGTCGTCATAAGACCGGAGGACATAGACATAGTTCCATATGGAAAGGGTCTATGGAACGGGACCATCATTTCAAAACTCTTCATCGGAGTCCACTATGAGATGCTTGTCCAGAGTGAGCACGGCAAAGTGGAATGGCTGCTGCAGAATTACGATCAGCATGATGTCGGAGAGAAGATCGGCATGTATGTCGATCCCGAAAACATACAGATAATGCATAAGCCTAAGAGCGAAGCTGAGCATGCCATGGAGATCGACATATGATAGCGAAAAAATCATATTCAATCCCGTTCATAATATGGATAATCGCCGGGACCGTCATCCCGCTCGCTTCGATTGCATATTACGGCTTTACGAGCAGGGACGGAAGCTTTACTTTTGAAAACATCACGGCGATGTTCAGGGGCGATCACCTTCAGGCGCTCGGCCTCTCACTTTCGCTTGCCTTGATAAGCACGGCGATCTGTCTTCTGCTTGCATTCCCTATGGCTATGGTACTCAGAGAGAGTAAGTACGGAAAGCAGGGGTTCCTCATATTTGTAATCATTCTGCCGATGTGGATGAACTTCCTGCTGCGTACGATGGCATGGCAGGTGCTGCTTGAGAGGCAGGGCGTAATAAACGCACTCATAACAGCTGTAGGACTGCCCCGGCAGGAGATGATGAACACGCCCGGAGCCATAGTCCTGGGCATGGTATATGACTTTCTGCCTTTCATGATACTCCCTATATACAACACGGTATCCAAGATAGATCCACACCTTATTGAGGCTGCATACGATCTCGGAGCTACAAAGGGTAAAGTATATACAAAGGTCATACTGCCGCTTTCGGTGCCGGGAATAGTCAGCGGGATCACGATGGTATTCATTCCTGCGCTCACAACATTTGTTATTTCAAACATGCTGGGCGGAGGCAAGATCAACCTTATCGGAAACATCATCGAGCAGGAGTTCACGGTCAATTCGAACTGGTATCTCGGCTCGGGACTGTCTCTTGTAATGATGGTATTCATTATTCTGAGCATGCTCATGCTTCAGAAGTTCGACAAGACAGGCGGCGCTAATCTTATTTAGATAAATTGTGATAAGAGGGTCCTGCGAGGCGAGCGTAGCGCAGGAGACGCCAGGAATGCCCGAGAGAGACCGCAGGTGAGCGGATGGAACGAGTCTCGCAAGCGAAGCGTCAGAGCCGTTCCCCGCGAAGCAAGGCCGAACGAGATGGCATTCCCGTCGACGGAGCTGGCGAGACGAGCAGACACTCTTATAAAAATTGAGAAAAGTAATGAAGAAAACATTAGGACGCATCTACATATTGATAATAATGCTCTTTCTGTATCTTCCGATACTGACGCTTATAGTGCTTTCGTTCAACGACGCAAAGTCGATGTCGGTATGGGGAGGTTTCAGCCTGCACTGGTATCAGGAACTCTTCCGGAGCAGACTCATGATGGGAGCCATTGTCAACACGTTCTCGATAGCCATTCTGGCGGCACTGATAGCGACTGTTGTCGGAACTCTTGCCGTGCTCGGCATGGCGGCCATGAAGCAGCGCACACAGAACGTGCTTCTGGGATTCAATAATATACCTATGCTGAATGCCGACATAGTCACGGGCATAGCGCTCATGCTCTTTTTCCTTATGGTAGGGGCTCCGCGCGGCTATATGACCATACTGTTCAGCCACGCGACGTTCTGCATTCCGTATGTGATACTTTCTGTCAGACCGCGTGTCAACAAGAATACCGACAGGCTTTTTGAAGCGGCGCTTGACCTTGGTGCTTCCGAAAGATATGCATTCCGCAGGATCGTGCTTCCGGAGCTGAAGCCGGGAATCATGTCAGGATTCCTCCTGAGCTTTACCATGTCTGTAGATGATTTCATCATCACTTATTTCACCAGGGGAGCCGGCATCAACACCATATCGACGCTGATATACAGCGAAGTGAAGGTCGGTATCAGGCCAAGTCTGTTCGCACTTTCGACCATCATATTCGTGGTGGCTCTGGTAGTGCTCCTGATAGCTAATTTCAGGCAGGACAAGGCTGAAAGAATGAGGACGGTCAGACCGGCATTGTAATAACGTAAAGAACGCTTTTTATATCTTATTTGTAAATATATCGAAGGGACCATTAACAGAATGTTCAGGGAATTACCCGGCGATGGAGTAAAAAAAGAAATAGATGCATATATCAGGAAGTCTGTAGGGAAGTTTACCGATGAGGGCATAGTTCCCAAACTTGCAGTGATCAGAGCAGGCGATGATGACGGGCAGAAGTTCTACGAGAGCGCCATCCTCAGACAGAGCAATGCGTACGGCATCGAGACTCAGGCGATCAACTTTACCAGCAATATAGGACAGGCTCTTATAGAAGTAACCCTGCAGGCCATCAATGAAGATGAGAGCGTGCACGGCATCATATTGCTGAGGCCGCTTCCGGACGGAATAAACAGTGAAAGGCTCCGTACTATGCTCAATCCTGACAAGGACGTGGATGCCATAACTGATATCTCTATAGCTGAACTGTTTGCAGGCAAGGAAGATGCATTCTTCGCCTGCACCGCAGAAGCATGCATGGAGGTGATGCGGTATAACGGGATCGATCCTGCAGGGAAGAAGGTGACCATACTGGGGAGGAGCCTTACCGTGGGCAAGCCGCTTGCGATCATGATGCTCAACGCAGATGCAACAGTGACAGTCTGCCACTCCCGCACACCTGAGGAAGATCAGATCGCAGCCTGCAGAAACGCGGACATAGTAGTTCTGGCTACCGGACGCACCCAGTCATACGGAAGCAAATACTTCAGAGACGGACAGATGATCCTTGATGTCGGCACAGGTGTCGGCAGGGACGGAAAAATGCACGGAGATCTGGACATTGAAGAGATCATGGAAACAGGAGAGATAAGTGATCTTGCGTATACTCCTGTACCTGGAGGCATCGGGAGAGTGACCACGGCGATACTTCTCAGGAATATTATAAAGGCTGCAAAGAAAGGGTAGGTTATGGGATTCAGGTATTATTACGCAGACAGGATACGCGAAAAGATGCCCGGCTTTAAGGGGACGGACGAGGAACTCCAGTCTGCGATAGATGACATAAGTCTTCTTTACAACTCCGCCATGAAAGAGGTGGAGACCAGGCTCGACATTCTTTCGGATGACTTTGACAAGAAGCATTCATACATGCCAATACATCACGTACAGTCAAGGCTCAAGACATTCGAGAGCATTATGGAAAAAGCTGAAAGGTACGGTATTGACGATCCGCTGAACAACCTGGATATGGTAAGACGCGAGATCCTGGATATCGCCGGCATAAGAGTGGTGTGCAACTATGAAGAGGATCTTCAGACCATGTCCGGACTGCTGCTCTCCCAGGAAGACATTGAGATGATCCGGGTAAAGGACTACTGTGACAATCCGAAAGAAAGCGGATACCGCAGCATGCACGTGGTAGTGGCCGTCCCGGTATATCTCGTTAATAAAAGGAAAATGGTGCCGGTCGAGATACAGTTCAGAAGCGTCATGATGGATGCATGGGCAAGTCTCGAACACGAGCTCAGATATAAGAATAAAGGCCAGCTTGCGCAGGATATCGTGGATACCTTGAAGGACTGCGCGGAGAACCTGCACGAAATGGATGAAAGAATGTCAAGAGTACGCCACGAAGTACTGAAGCTCGACAGCAAATACAGTGATTATTAAGGAGAAACGAAGAAACAATGAAGAATCTCGCAAAGACATACAATCCGAAAGATTTTGAGGACCGCATTTATGAGATGTGGGAGACAGAAGGCGCTTTTGATGCGGATGTTGACAGGGACAAAAAACCTTTCACCATCGTAATGCCGCCTCCTAACATCACGGGACAGCTCCATATGGGCCACGCTCTCGACCAGACTCTGCAGGATGTTCTTACAAGATGGAAGAGAATGCAGGGATACAGCGCTCTCTGGCTTCCGGGATCGGATCACGCCAGCATCGCAACTGAGGTAAAAGTGGCGAACGAGCTGAGAGAGAAGACCGGACGCGACAAGAGAGACTTCACAAGAGAAGAATTCCTTGAGCATGCGTGGGCATGGAAAGAGGAATACGGCGGCCGCATCACAAAGCAGTGCCGCAAGCTGGGCGACTCCTGTGACTGGAGGCGCGAGCGTTTTACCATGGACGAAACATGCAACAAGGCGGTAGTAAAGTTCTTCATAAACCTTTATGAGAAGGGATGGATCTATAAAGGCAACCGTCTCATCAACTGGTGCCCGTGCTGCAAGACTTCACTGTCTGATGCAGAGGTGGAGCATGAGGACGAGAACGGCAAGTACTGGTACTTCAGATATCCGGCAAAGGACGGAGGCGAGGGCATAACCGTAGCTACATCCAGACCTGAGACCATGTTCGGTGATATTGCCATAGCGGTCCATCCGAGCGATGAAAGATATAAGGACATCGTCGGAAAGACTGTCATTCTTCCTCTGGTCGGAAGGGAGATCCCTGTGATCGCAGATGAGTATCCGGATCCTGAAAAAGGTACCGGAGCCGTAAAGATCACGCCGGCTCATGACCCTAACGACTTTGAGGTAGGGCAGAGACACGGTCTTGAGATGATCTCGTGCATGAACGATGATGCCACGATGAATGAATACGCAGGCAAGTATGCCGGCATGGACAGATATGAGTGCAGAAAGGCGTGGGTAAAGGACCTCGAAGAGGGCGGATTCCTCGTCAAGACTGAAGACATGGTGATCCCTGTGGGTAAGTGCTACAGATGCCACAACGCAGTCGAGCCTATGATGAGCGATCAGTGGTTCGTCAAAATGGAAGAGCTTGCAAAGCCTGCCATCAGGGCAGTGGAATCCGGACGCATGAAATTTGTGCCTGAGAGATTCAGCAAGGTTTATCTGAAATGGCTCTATGAGATCCGCGACTGGTGCATTTCGAGGCAGCTGTGGTGGGGACACAGGATCCCTGCCTATTACTGCGATGAGTGCGGTGAGATCGTTGTGGCAGCAGGAATGCCTGAGGTTTGCCCTAAGTGCGGATGCACACACTTCACACAGGATGAAGACGTGCTCGACACATGGTTCAGCTCGGCTCTCTGGCCTTTCTCAACACTCGGATGGCCTGAAAAGACCGAATCCCTTGACTACTTCTACCCTAACAGCGTTCTGGTAACGGGATATGACATTATATTCTTCTGGGTGGTAAGGATGGTATTCTCCGGCTATGAGTGCATGGGAGATGCCCCTTATGATTATGTGTTCGTTCACGGACTCGTAAGGGATGAGCTCGGCCGCAAGATGTCGAAGTCACTCGGAAACGGAGTGGATCCTCTCGAGTCGATCGATCAGTACGGAGCTGATGCTCTGAGATTCATGCTCTGCACGGGGATCTCTCCGGGAAATGACACGCGCTACATCCCGAAGAGGATAGAGGCTGCGCGCAACTTCGCAAACAAGCTCTGGAACGCTTCCAGATTTACAATAATGAACCTTCAGGACGAGTCCGGCGAGTGGCTGCCTATGGGATATGAAGAGTCAGATCTCAGGGATGAGGATAAGTGGATCCTTCAGATGGCGAATGAAGGAGCAAAGTATATCACTGAGATGCTCGACAAGTTTGAGCTCGGTCTGGCAGGGCAGAGAGTCTACGAGCTCATCTGGGATGTTTACTGTGACTGGTACATCGAGATGGTCAAGGGCAGACTCTACGGTGACGATGAAGAAGACAAGAAGGTCGCCAGAGCAGTGCTTACCAAGGTGCTGAAGGATCTCCTGAAGTTCCTGCATCCGTTTATGCCTTTCATTACCGAGGAAATCTGGGGCGTGCTGCCTCAGGAAGGCGGAAAGACAGGCCGCGATGCAATGCTTATAAGAGCAGAGTGGCCGGTATATGATGCTTCCATGGATTACTCGGATTCCGTACGCAGAGTCGAGACAGCAATGGCTGTTGTAAAGGCGGTGCGCAACATCCGTGCCGAAGCAGATGCTGCGCCGGGCAGAAAGCTCAATCTCATAATCAGAACAGATACGCTCGGTCCTGATATTGAAGCAGTCGCAGAACGCATAAGGAAACTCGCCAACGTCGTGGACATCGATATCAAAGGAACTGAATCCGAGATGCCGTCAGATGTCATGACTGCAGTTATCGACGGAGCTGAGATCGCTGTCAGACTGGATGATCTGGTTGACAGAGATGCCGAGATCGAAAGACTCACGAAAGAAAAGGCAAGACTCGAGAGTGAAGTTTTACGTGTGGAAAAGAAGCTTGCCAACCAGGGCTTCGTTGCCAAAGCGCCTCAGAAGCTCGTTGATGAAGAGAAGGCAAAAGGCGAGAAATACCGCGAGATGCTGGCAACAGTCGTTGCGCGGCTTGAATCACTGAAGTAAAGATGGCGAGCTTTGACGGACTGGACAGAATGAATGCGCTGCTGTCCGCGCTCGGGAATCCCGGGGCCGGCTTCAGAGCCATACATATTGCGGGAACCAACGGAAAAGGCTCGACAGCTGTTATGACAGCCTCCATACTTGAGGAGGCAGGTTATACTGTCGGTCTTTATACATCTCCTCATCTTGAGAATGAATGCGAGAGAGTCCAGATATGGGACGGCACTCATCATATGATAGAGCAGGCCTGCTTCGATGAACTGAAGGGCGCGGCGAGGGCAGCTGAAGAAAAGGCCACGGTGTTCGAGGTGTACACGGCGGCTGCTTATCTGTACTTTGCAGAAATGCAGCCGGATTATGTGGTCCTTGAGACCGGACTTGGAGGCAGGCTTGATTCTACAAACACGCTTGAAAAGCCTCTGGTATCGGTCATCACACAGGTGGGACTCGATCACACTGCCGAGCTCGGCAATACAATATTTAAGATAGCTCATGAAAAAGCAGGGATCATAAAACCGGGAGTGCCTGTAGTATCTCAGACACCTGATCTCAATGTAAAAAACATCTTAAGACGGACAGCTGCTGAAAAGGGCTGTGAATTCATCGATGTGTCGGCCGTATTTGACAGATACAGGGATGTGGAACTCTCTATGAAGGGTGAGCACCAGCTCAGGAATGCGGCTACAGCCGTTGAGGCAATAAAGGCTGCGGGCATCGAGGTGTCAGATGAGGCAGTCAGAACAGGTCTTGCAAATGCCTATCTTCCCGGCAGGTTTGAGATCCTGAATGAAGACAGCGCAGGCAGCGGAGAACCGTTTTTCATAATCGACGGGGCTCACAATCCCGATGCAGCGGAGGCTCTCACTAAAACTCTTTCGGCGTTCGCGCGTGAGCATAAGATCAAAAGAATTCTTGTAATTTTTGGCTGTATGAAAGACAAAAATTACACTCGTATGATACAATTAATAACAGCAAATATGAAAGGCTGCACCTATGCAACGGCCGCTGTCGAATACGGAAGGGCCGAGGACCCGGAGCGCCTTGGAGAGATATTTGCAGAATGCGGGAGAGGATGCATAGTCTGTGAATCGGCAGCTGAAGCATATGAGCTCTCAAAAGACAGAGAATATGGTTGTGTGATCGTCACCGGCTCGATTTATCTTGCCGGTGAATTGAGGAGTCTGTATTTGCAGGATCATAAATCACTGTAATATATATATTAACCTTATTGTTTTTATCTCAAAATGAGAGAAAGGATCGGCGTATGTTTGACAGAAACGGTAATGACAACAGCAACTATAATCAGATGATAGTTGAGGAGATCAGCAAAAGTTCCGAGAAAGTCGCAGATCTCGTAAACAGAGAGTATCTGAGACAGAAGAACAACGTAGAGCTCATCGCATCTGAAAACTACTGCTCCGAGGCTGTAATGGCTGCCTGCGGAAGCTGCCTCTCCTGGAAGTATGCAGAGGGCTATCCACAGAAGCCGATTGAAAGGTATTCGGGAAACAAGGGCAGATACTACGGCGGGACCATAGTTGTAGACGAGCTCGAAGAGTACTGCTGCGACCTCTGGAGAAAGGTATTCAACACAGACTATCACGTTAATGTTCAGCCTCATTCAGGTTCACAGGCAAACTTCGCTGCATATAAGGCAGTGCTTGAGCCGGGCGACACAGTCCTTGGTCTCAGCCTTGACAACGGCGGACACCTCACACACGGTTCCGGCGTAAACTTCAGCGGCAAGCTGTATAACGTAATCTCCTATGATGTAGACGAAAACGGCCGCATCGATATGGAAGATGTCAGAAAGAAAGCTCTTGAGTTCAAGCCTAAACTGATCCTCACAGGAGCATCCGCATATGCAAGAATAATTGACTTCCCTGCATTCGCAGAGATCGCTAAGGAAGTCGGCGCATACTTCATGGTAGATATGGCTCATATCGCAGGTCTCGTAGCTGCAGGAGAGCATCCATCACCATTCGGTTATGCTGACATCGTTACAACAACTACCCACAAGACCCTCAGAGGACCTCGCGGCGGCCTGATCTTCGCAAGAGTTGATCTCGCCAAGAAGGTAGACTCCGCAGTATTCCCATACGCACAGGGCGGCCCTCTCTGCCACATCATCGCAGGTAAGGCTGTATGCGCTGAGGAAGCTCTGAAGCCTGAGTTCAAGACATATGCGCGCCAGGTAAGACTCAACTGCGCAGCACTTGCAGACGAATTCCTCAAGATGGGTTATAAGATCGTTACAGGCGGAACAGACAACCATGTATTCCTGCTCGATCTCCTTGACGAGCCGTTCTCGGGTAAGGAGCTCCAGGCAGCATGCGACGAGGTAGGCATCACACTCAACAAGAACTGCGTTCCTAACGAAAAGAGATCACCGTTCCAGACATCCGGCGTACGTATCGGAACCGCTCCGATGACAACAAGAGGATATCTCGAGGACGACTTCCGCAACGTTGCTCACAGAATCGATGACGTTGTAAAGGAACTCAGAGCACAGAAGGCTGCTGAGGCTGCTGAAGCATAATCGGGCTTAACAGTTTGTTTGAAATTAAATGCCCCGCCTTGTAAAAAAGGCGGGGCAAAGTCATTGAATATGTTTTTTTGCTGTTGTAAAATGAACAAAATATCGCTGTAAGAAGAAGAGGAGGTACTGACCTATGGTGAAGCTTTTGATTGGACATAAAGGAAGCGGCAAGACCAAGAGAATGATCGAACTCGCAAATGAAACAGTCCAGACAGCCAGAGGCAGCATCGTATTTATAAATAAAAATTCCAGGCTCATCTATGATCTTGATTATAAGATAAGAGTAGTGTGCATGGAGGACTTTCCGCATATTACAAACGAAGACGAGTATATCGGCTTCCTTTTCGGTATCATGAGTTCCGATAATGACATCGAAACGATCTTCCTTGACGGCATTATGAGGCACAGGGACTTTGCCCTTGAGGTCCTTCCTAGCTTCATTGAGAAGATCAAGATCATATCCAAGGAATCAGGTATCGACTTCGTACTCAGTGTGAGCGCTGAGCTCGAAGAGATGATAGGCGTTGACTTCGACGATATGGAAGTGCTCAACTGATATGACAGTAATAGAACAAATACTCGAAGGAATCAATAAAGGCAGAGCCATGTACGGGAGCGTGCATGGCTCTCTTGCAACTGCGGATGAAATCTGTGCTGCGGAAACCAGTGAACTCTGCCTCGGCGATAATCTGGAGTACATGAAGCAGCTGCTTGAACGGGGATATGAAGGCGCTTTCAGTCTTATTTATATTGATCCGCCGTTCTTCACCCGCTCCAGCTTCAACGCGTCTGTAAGTGTAAAAGATGCGCAGGGAGCCAGCCACAAGGTCCATCACCTTGCATATGATGACAAATTCGACCGGAGCCTCGAATACTATATCGAGAACATGACGGTAAGGATCCTGATGATGAAGGATCTTCTGGCATATGACGGCCTTATGTGGATCCATCTGGACTGGCACTCGTCGCACTACATAAAGCTGGTGCTCGATGAGCTTATGGGCGAAAAGAACTTCGTAAACGAGATAATCTGGCAGTATAAGTCCGGCGGGTCCGGCAAAAGGCATTTTGCCCGTAAACACGACACCATACTCGTGTATTCGAAGACGCCAAAGTACCGCATCAATGTTCCTAAGGAGAAGTCATACAACAGGGACCGCAAGCCATACAGATTCAGGGGAGTAGCTGAATACAAGGACGAAGGCGGCTGGTATACGCTCGTCAATATGAAGGACGTATGGAGCATTGACATGGTCGGGCGCACTTCGGCTGAACGCACGGGATACGCCACTCAGAAACCACTTGAGCTCATGAAGCGCATAATCGAAGCGTCGACATCCGAAGGAGATCTGGTGGGAGACTTCTTCTGCGGAAGCGGAAGCCTGCCTGAGGCGGCACATCTGCTCAGGAGAAGGTGGATCTCCTGCGACAGCGAAGAACTGGCCGCAGCGATGTCAAGACGCAGGCTCAGGAAAGCCGGAGCTGCCTTCGTATTTACAAGACTGGAAGAATCCAGGCCGTGCAGCGGAAGAGCCGATATAGAGGTCCTGAGCAGGGATTCTCTTGAGGACGGAAGACTGCTGTATAAATGCAGGCTTAAAGACTTTGTACCTGATATAGATACAGGCTCCATACAGATGAAGGACCGCATCCATGTGGAAAAAGCGCTGAAGGCAGACCGACTGCAGTTTGCGGATCATATAATGATAGATCCGGACTATGACGGTACTTTTGAAAGCAGATACATATTTGATACCGGCGCTGACAGCTTCAGCTTCATTTCAGGCGGCAATTTCGCCGCTGTTGTGGTCGACAGATTCGGCAGGGAATACCCGGCTGAAATAATAGGATGATCCTAAAATAAACAGGTGATAAGAGCTATGAATAAAAATGATCAGAATAAAGCAGTCAGCTCTCTCGATAAAAAGCTCGAGAAAGAAGCTGCGGCAAATAAGAAGGTCAATGAGATATATGCAAAGGATCCTGAGCTGCACGGAAAGTCCAGGATCCAGGTCAGAGCCCAGGAGATAGGGCTGGCTCTGCTTGCGGTTGTGATCGGATCTCTTGGAACTATCGGCATAATGCTTCCGAACGGGCTTACTTTCGGCGGAATAACAGGAATCTCAAGAATCATACAGAAATTGACCGGGATAAATTACTCGTTAACATACTATGTGCTTGCGATGATAGTATTGGTGATAGTGTGGATCTTCCTGGGATTCAAAGAAGTCAGAAAGATCATACTTATGTCGTTGTCGTATCCGACGGTGCAGCTGCTGCTTGAGATGAATCACGTAGTGCTGATAGAGAGTGATGATCTTTTCCTGGTTGCAGTTTTCTGCGGTGTGGTGCTTGGGATCTCTAACGGGCTCACGTTCAAGGCAGGATTCTCGTCAGGAGGCACTGATTCGCTCGCTAAGGTGATAAAATACCGCTGGCTGCCTCATCTTGGCATTAATGACATAACGTTCGCCATAAATGCTCTGATCGTCCTTGTGAACGCTTTTGTATTCGGACTCCAGATAGCCCTGTATGCCGTTATTATTATTTTCGTCTCCATGAGAGTAGGCGAGGCTGTGATGTTCGGCTTCAGTGACAAAATAGTCGAACTGGATATTATACCGGGAGATGCGGATGCGCTTGCTGACTTCATAATGAACGAGCTTGGAAGAGGCGTTTCGAGCATAGAAGTGACCGGAGAGTATACGGGAGACAGGAGAAAACAGCTCAAGATACTCTGCTCGCCGCGCGAGAGCTTCCTGATAAAAAGACATCTGGCCAAGGAAGACCCGAAGTCATTCGTATCTGTAATAAGCATAAAGTCCGTATGGGGCAGGGGGCGCGGCTTCTCGGATATCCGGAGCCTTGACAATTAAAAAAGACGCTTTTCAGACACCATCTCTGAAAAGCGTTTTTCATTTGTGCAGATAATATTCGGAAAGGATACCGGATACCAGGTTGACAGTACGCGGGTTAAGGATCAGATAGCTGTCAATGCAGTCCGGATCAGCGCGGAGTTCATCTGAATCGATGAAAGAGATATCCATATACAGATCTTCTTCATGGCTGCTTACCGGCGCGCTTATCTCAAATGATGCCGATGTGGCGTTGAAAGTTACTGTAAGCGGTTCGTCAGCATCAGGGAAGTATGCGGCGGATACGGGCTCTGTGATCTGCTCTCCTGTTATGCGGAGCATCCTGGCGAAGTTTTTGATCTTAGGGCGTACGCTGAGCCTGCCTCCTGCTGCAGGAAAGCCATATGCGGCCAGAGCCTGATGGATGTCAGGCACATCGGCGAGTGTCAGATACATCAGCCTGTTGAGATGGAGCACATCCTCTCTGTTGTGGGTAAGGATTATCTTTTCTATCGTACTGTTGCCGCTGATGGCATACTGATCGAAGAGGGCGATGCTTTCCCGGCCTGTGATGGTGTCTCCGCGGTCAGAGAGTATGCCGTAATGATCTTCGATAGCCATCTGGCTCATCGACTCCAGGCGGCTCTTCATGTCTGTACATCTGCGCAGGAACCTGTACAGGTCGAAATGATACATTTTCAGCTGCCTGCCCATGAAATTCGCGTCAAGCCTGGCGTTTATGAAAGGCACGTCAAACGCGCAGCCGTTGAATGTAATAAGATAGCCGGCATCGTTTTCCTCAAGATAATCCATCGCGGCATCGAGGACCTTAGCTTCTTCATAATGGTTCTCAGCCAGAAACTGTGTGATACGCACACCGCTGCCGGTCCTCATAAGGAGGCCGATCAGTATGGCCTTGCATCTGCTGCGGTCGAGGCCGGTCGCTTCGATATCGAGCACGCATGGTTTCATGCCGCTGAAGTAAGCGTTCCATTCCGGATGATATTCACCTGTAATTCTGTAATCTCTTGTAAAAACTTTCATCGAATTGATTTTAGCCTATCTTCGTGATAGAGTAAATCGGCACATAAAAAAGGAGATTCAAAAAATGAAAT
>JAFVPI010000059.1 GCA_017505405.1 Mogibacterium sp. | reverse complement strand
GAGAACGCGAAGACAGGAGCGGCCCGCTTATTGGTGAGATATTGACAGAAGCGGGATATAACGTGGTTGAGGGTGTGCTTATCCCGGATGAGCCGGCGGTCCTTAAAAAGGAACTTATGAGGCTTGCCGATCAGAGACAGGTAAATGTGATTTTCACGACCGGAGGAACCGGATTCTCAAAAAGAGACAGAACACCGGAAGCGACTGCTGCGGTGTGCGAACGTATGACCCCAGGAATATCCGAAGCGATCAGAGCCTATTCTATGACGAAGACGCCGACAGCCATGCTTTCAAGAGCGACAGCAGGCATCAGGAATGAGACACTGATAATCAATCTTCCGGGAAGCCCGAAGGCCGTAAGAGAGTGCCTGGAGTTTCTGCTTCACCCGCTTGAACACGGACTTGAGATAATGCTCGGACGGGATGGTGAGTGTGCCGGACGTGAGATCGCTGACAAGTAACTTCAATATATAAACGAAAAAGAGCCGGGCTGGTTTACAGCTCGGCTCCGCAGTCATAACAGTATGGTGCGCCTTTAGGATTCAGGGTGCCGCATTCCGGACACACCGTCATGGCCGATTCATCGACCGCATCGGTTACCCGTATCCTGACGCCTATATCGAGCTTTTCCGCTATCGACTCAGCATAGCGGTTGAGCTTTTTATTTTGCCTGTAAAAGGTCTTTCCGCATGCCTTACGAAGTGCGTCAAGGCCTGTGCGGTATCCCTCATCCGTAAGCCAGAGGATCGTGACCACATCGTGTATACCGTTTCTGTCTGTTATGAAGGTGACGTTGCGTACTTCGTCGCAGTACACTGCGGCATAGATGGAATCCGCTATTGCGAGCACGCCGAAATCGACCGGGCGGCCGTCTTTGTTAAGGAATATGGCAGCCTTTGGGGTCAGTTTAAACTCTGCAAACTTCTGAGCACGCCTATTTACGATATAGTAGTTACTGTCAAGCATATAAAATAATGCACTTATTCGACTTTGACTTCTCCCGCGAGGACTTTCTTATAGTCCTCGTAGTTCTTTTTGAGCAGATTCGGGGTATCGAGCTCGTACGGGCAATGAGCCGTGCACTGTCCGCATTCGATACATGTCTCGATTTTCTTCATTTCCTCCTGCCAGTGCTCATTGAGCCAGGATGCAGAAGGAGCTCTCCTCAGCATGAGGGACGTCCTCGCGCAGTTGTTGATCGCGATCCCCATAGGGCAGGTAGCCAGGCAGTAACCGCAGCCTCTGCAGAAGTCTCCCGCGAGAGCTTTCTTTTCACCCTCGATGTATTCACGCATCTCATCAGTGAGTACAGGTGTATTGTCCATATAAGACAGCCACTCGTCGAGTTCGCTCTCTTTCTGAACTCCCCAGATAGGGAGAACGTCAGGGTAGTCCTCGAGGAATGCCATGGCTACATCTGACCTTGTGATGAGACCGCCTGCGAGGCTCTTCATGGCTATGAATCCCATGCCTTTTGCGATGCAGCGCTCAACGAGTTCATAGTCTTTTGGATCGGCAAGGAAGCTGAAAGGGAACTGAAGCGTCTCATAAAGACCGGAATCTACGAGGTCGAAAGCAACTCCTATTTTGTGAGCTGTTACTCCGATATGACGTATTTTTCCTGCTTCTTTTGCCTCCAGCAGCGCTTCGTAAACGCCCGTGCCGTCGCCAGGAGCATATACCTGGCTGACCATGTGCAGCTGATAAAGGTCTATGTAGTCCGTGCGGAGCTCTCTGAGTGAAGTCTCCAGATCTTCTCTGACCTTGTCGCCGGTAGTGCCGGCTGTCTTTGTGGCGATGTATACCTTGTCGCGCATGCCCTCGAAAGCGATGCCGAGCTTGGTCTCGCTGTCGGTGTATGCCCGTGCTGTGTCGAAGTAACGCATGCCGCCTTCGTATGCCTTGCGGAGCAGGGCTACGGCGTCTTCAGTGCTTCTCCTCTGGATAGGGAGTGCTCCGAACGCATTCTGCGGTACAGTTATGCCGGTGCCTCCGAGTGTGAGCTGTCTCATTTTCGTTTCCCCCTTTGATGACCTAAAGTCCGTAAAGTTCTGTGTATTTGTTTTCAAGATAGTCTATATAATATCCCGGATCGAATTCCGCTTCCAGGACTCTGCTGAGCAGTCCGGCAGGGGTGAATCTTCCGCCGTGCTGCCATATGTGTTCGCGGTTCCATTCGTTGACCGGGCCAAAGTCACCGCTTTCTATGCAGGCGTCAAAATCCACTGTCTCACGCATCTTTGCCAGGAACTGAGCTCCGTACGCGTTGCCGAGCGCGTATGACGGGAAGTATCCGATCGCTCCTCCCGCCCAGTGGCTGTCCTGCAGGACTCCGTTTTTATCATCAGGCACATCGATGCCGAGGTATTCTTTATACATGCGGTTCCATTCCGCAGGAAGATCCTTTACTTCGAGCTCATCATGCATGACGCGCTTCTCGAGCTCATAGCGGATCATTATATGCAGCGAATATGTCAGTTCGTCTGCTTCAGTTCTGATGAGAGAAGGCTGCACCCTGTTCACTGCGCGGTAGAATTCTTCCGCGTCATGGCCTTCCATCTGCTCAGGAAAGATGCGTACGAGCTCCGGGAAGATGAGGCGGCAGAACGCTCTGCTTCTGCCAATGATGTTCTCATAGAATCTGCTCTGGCTCTCGTGGATGCTCATCGATACGCCGCCGTCCAGAACGGTGTATGCAAGCTCATCGGCCGACCCCGTATCGTAAAGCGCGTGTCCTCCTTCGTGGATCACGCTGTACATCGAGTAGCCAAAATCATTCTCATAATAATGTGTTGTGATGCGCTCATCGTGATGAGACCCGAGGCTTGTAGTGAACGGATGCTCAGTCGTAGAAAGTCCTACATGACCGAGGTCGAGCCCTATCTGCTTCATGAGGTGCCAGGATAGTTCCTCCTGCCTTGAGGCAGGGAAATATCCGTGCCTGATGCTGTTATCGATCTGAGGTGCTTCGGAGATGCGCTTCAGAAGAGGCACTATGCCTTCTCGCAGTCTGTTAAAGAATCTGTCACACGCCTCCATGGTGAGGCCTTCCTCATACTCATTAAGGCAGTGATCATATGGATCCATGTCAGGATCTATGTAATTTGCAAATTTCTTCTGATAAGCGAAGATCTTCTCGAGATAAGGGCAGAACATCGCGAAATCCGATGAGTTCTTTGCTCTTTCCCACACGTCTTCTGCTTTTACCACAAGCTCCTGATAGGCTATGTATTCATCCATCGGGATCTTTCTCATCTTACGGATGTCCCTGAGCAGCAGATATACCATGCGCTTCTCATCGAAGCTGAGGGCATCCTTGTTTGCGTCGAGGAATTCCAGGAACTCAACGGTCTCCTCAGATGTGCTCTGTCTGTAGATCTCCTCAGACAGGACGGACATCGAAACAGCTCTGTTATCAGCGGTCTCCTTCGGTGCTGTGGTGCATCCGTCGTAATAAATGAGACCCATGGCGTGATCATAAGCAGCCATTCTGCGCTGCAGCGACATCAGCTTTTCACGGGCTTCATCAAGAGAAATATTTGCCATAAAAATAATACCTCCGGTAACTTATTTAAGTGTATTATATTATAAAATAATCCAGGCATATTAGCCACAGGCAGGAGCATTTTGGAATTCAATAAAAAAGCACTTAACAGGAAACTTGCAAAAATAGCAGCGCCGATAGCCATACAGGGAATAGTATCGGCGACCCTCTCCATGGTAGACAACATCATGGTGGGATTTCTGGGAGAAACTGAGCTTGCAGCAGTAGGCGTTGGTTCCCAGCTGTTTATGGTGCATTACCTTGTGCTGTTCGGGATACTGTCCGGATCAGCGACCTTCATGGCGCAGTTCTACGGCACAAAAGACATGAACAACATCCGTAAGGTCATAGGCTTTGACTTTACTCTTCTTGCCGTTCTGGGAGCAGTGATCTTTGTTCTTGTCAACTGCTTCACTGACGGCATACTGTCCATATATACCGAAGACCCTGCTGTAAAAGCGCTTGCTGCTCAGTATGTGGTGATCAACAGCTTTTCTTTCCTGCTGCTGGCTGTTTCTGCACCTCTTGAGATGGCTTTCAAGGCGACCCAGCAGGTGAAGATACCGATGGCTGTAAGCACGGTGATCTTCTTTGCAAACATCACCATCAACTATGTCCTTATCTTCGGCAAGCTTGGCTTCCCGAAGATGGGTGTTGCAGGCGCGGCGATAGGGACGGTATCATCAAGGATAATAGAAGTCCTCATGAATACATTCTTCGCTTTCCGTGAGAGAAACGAATTCTACGGTAAGGTCAGAAGCTATTTCGGATGGGATAAGGAGCTCGTAAAGCGGATCATTAAGAATGCCACGCCGACTACCATAAACGAGTTTTTATGGAGCTTCGGACAGACCATGTTTGTGGCAGCTTTCAGCCGCATAAGCACTACCGCGTACGCGGCCTATCAGGCGGCAAATTCTATTTTCAACATTTTCAACTTCGCGGCTTTCAGCATCGGAGACGCTGCCCTTATACTTGTAGGAGAAAAGCTCGGAGAGGGTGACATGGAATATACATGGAAGCTCTCAAAACACCTGATAAAAGCCTGCCTTCTTGCAGGAATCGCAATCGGAACGATAACGATATTATTGTCAGGACCTTTATCGGGCATATTCAAACTGTCTGAAGCAGGCAAAATGTATACCAGATATATACTTATAGTGTTCGGAGCTACGATGGCTGTGGATCTTTTCAACGGCCTGCAGATAGCCGGCATCCTGAGAGCGGGAGGGGACACTAAATTCGCTATGCTGTCCGAGAGCGCGTGCATCTGGCTGATAGCGGTGCCGCTGGCATTCACAGCTTCTCTTGTGTGGCATCTGCCGGTATACATGGCGCTGCTGGTCACCAGAACTGAAATGTTTATAAGAGGTGCTGTTCTCGCAAAACGTTACCTTTCAAAAAAGTGGATGAATACGGTCATAACAGACCTTTAAATGCTTTACGGGGAGGAAGAGATATTGAATAAGAAAAACAGAAAACAATACTTGATTGCGGTACTGGTATTCCTCCTGTACTATTTTGCTCTGCTGACAATACTGGTCTTTTGCGAGAAGGATCAGCCGGGCTCGCAGATACATACATTTGCCGATGCCATATGGTATTCACTGGTAACGATCTCTTCGGTCGGTTACGGAGATCTCACCCCGGTCACGCCGGCGGGTCATGTGGTCGGCATCATGTTCCTGCTGATGTCAATGGGAGTACTGGTGGCGTTATTCGGATCCGTTGTTTCCATCATCACCAGTGAGGGGCTGCCGATGCTCAGACTGGGTCTCAGGAGAAAGAACAACTGGTATTATTTCGCTGAGTTCACAGCAGAGGGAGATGTGCTCGCGAAAGATATACTCCGTGATGATCCTGACGGCACCATAATATTCGGCATCAGCAGGGAGATGGAGATAGAAAAACCGGATTATCCGTGCTTTTTCATCAATGTTTCCCCTGCCAGGATAGTGAGCCATAAAAAAGGAGCAGGAAACAGATGCAAGCTTTTCTTCCTTGATGAGGATGACATCGGGCGCAACCTCAAAGCGATGAATGTGCATGAGCTTGACGCGGATGTGTATGCCCGCACCATGAGCGGACAGGAGAAGATGTCGGGCAATATCCACTTCTTCCACAGCTACGACTGCTGCGCCAGAAGTTACTGGCGCGACAACCCGCTCGATTCTTCAGAGGACAACATTGTGATAATAGGCTTCGGCAACTACGGCATGGCTCTTCTTGAGCGCGCGATACTCATGAACGTCAACGATCTGGATTTTGATGTATCGTACCATGTGTTCGGGGACAGCAGGCGTTTCAATCTGCTGCATGTGAACCTGGATGCAGTGATGGGCATCAACAGGAAATGGCCGGGACATGACAGCATATATTTCCATGACGAGGAATGGGAGGCCGCGCGCGATGTCATCAAAATGGCAGACAGGATAATCATCTGCGATGACAGAGTGGAGACGGGATGGGATACATACTGGCAGATCATCCGGTTCTATGAAAATAAGGGGAAGATTCACCTCAGGAGCAACCGTGCGGCTCCGGGCACTATATATTTCGGTACCAACGAGCAGATATACACTGTAAACCAGATAGTGCGTGAAAGGCTTAATGACGCCGCGAGGTTAATGAATGATCTCTACCGCAGAAGCGTACCGATAAGTCTCGGCTGGGACGATCTGAGCGATCGTCTTAAGCAGTCGAAGATAGCTGCCGCGGACCACCTTCTGATGAAAGTGAGATACCTCCTGAACGACAGAACGGTATCCAGTGTGGATAAGAAGACTTTCACTGCTGCATATGAGGCTTTCCTCGAAGCAAAAAAAGATCCTGCACAGCTTGATGCCATGCGCAGGATAGAGCATGTGCGCTGGGTGCGCTTCTATGCGTATTACAACTGGAAATACGGCAAGGTCAAGGACATTGTCAATCATGAGAACCCGATGATCTGTGATTACGATGATCTTGGCAAGGAGTATAAGGCTCATCATGATCACGCTTGGGAGCTTATCGGTGAGATCGCCAGACAGCTTAAAGACTGAGAGCGATCAGCGCTTCCAGGTCCTGACCGAGAAAAGGAAGAGGACAGGGAAGAGCTCGAGTCTGCCCGCGAGCATGTCAAACGCAAGTATAATTTTTGAAAGACCGGAGAAGGACGCGAAATTACCTGCCGGACCGACCATTCCCAGGCCCGGGCCGATGTTGTTGATGCAGGCAATGACAGCTGTCACATTTACTTCGAACGGGAAATTGTTGAGGGATACCAGAACCACACTGGCTACTGTTACCAGACAATAGATGGTAAGGTAGATCAGGCAGGTGGTAAGCGTTTCTTCCTCCATGATGCGTCCGTCAAAGCGGATGCTTTCCACTGACCTTGAGTGGATCATCCTGCGCATGCTTCTTCTGGCCGTACGCAGGAGCAGCATCACTCTTGACACTTTAAGACCGCCTCCGGTGCTGCCCGCACATGCGCCGATGAACATCAGCAATACGAGCAGTGTGCGCGAGTACTCCGGCCACTTGTCAAAGTCCATTGTGCCGAAGCCGGTCGTAGTGATGATCGATGAAACAGAAAAGAAAGAATGACGCACAGCCTGTTGGAACGATCCGTACAGGCTGTTTATATTGATCGCGATCGTTATTACAGCGAATGCAACGATGCCCAGATACCAGTGGAGTTCTTCGCTTCTGACAGCAGCCCTGGCTCTTTTGAGGAAAATCAGATAATAAAGATTGAAGTTGACACCGAAGAGCAGCATGAATATGCCTATGACGGTCTCAAAGTACGCATTGTCATAGTGACCTATGCTGGCACCATGGTTCGAAAACCCGCCTGTGCCGGCAGTTCCGAACACATTGATGAAACAGTCAAATAATGGCATCCCTCCCGCGAGCAGGAGAACCAGAAGCACCGCAGACATAGCAAAATAGATCCCGTAGAGGATCGCCGCGGTGTCGCGCATCTTCGGTACAAGCTTGGATGAGGAAGGACCCGGCGCTTCTGCTCTGAGGATATACATGCTCCGCTTGCCGCCAAGAGGGATTATGATCATGTTGAATACAAGTATTCCCATGCCGCCTATCCAGTGCGTAAAGCTGCGCCAGAAAAGCATGGCGTTATCCAGCGACTCGATATCCGTAAGTATGCTTGAGCCGGTAGTAGTAAAACCTGAAACGGTTTCGAAAAAAGCGTCGATGAATCCCGGGATCTGCCTGCTGATGACAAACGGCAGACATCCGAAGAGACTTAGAGCGATCCACGAAAGACCGGTTATGGCAAAGCCTTCGCGGGCGTAGATGCTGCTCTTTCCGGGCTTTATAAGCCTGAGCAGCGCCCCTGCGGCTGCAGTAACGACCGCTGTGATCAGGAACGCGCGCACAGAAGCCTGTTCGTGATAGATCAGCCCCACTATAACAGGGATGATAAACAGACCTGCCTCGATCAACAATATTTGTCCTACTGTATGTAATACTACCTTTGTCTTCATGAACTATAGAAGGATCATGGAAAGATCCGTCAGCTGCTTCAGTGTTGTTGTTATGATAACGTGGTCTCCCTGCTCGATGGTATCATTGCCTCTCGGTATGATCACGGACCTGTTTCGCAGGATGGCGCATATCAGTATGCCTTCCCTGAACATGAGATCCTTCAGAGGGATGCCGGTCAGATCCTCGTGCTTTTCTTTAACTATGAATTCAAGCGCTTCGGCTGACTGTTCCGAGATACGGTATACAGTCTCGACATTGCTGCTGCCGGCGCTCTCCGCAGCGCGCACATAGCTTATCACACGGTTTGCGACTATGTCGCGCGGGCAGACGATGCTGCCTGCACGGTCGGCATCAATAAGATCGACTATGTTGTTTCTTGAGATCTTGGTGACGACTTTAGGGACTCCTTCGCGCTCTGCGTACATTCCCATGAGAACATTGACTTCATCGATGCCGGTAAGTGCAATGAACGCATCTGCCTCATCAAGACCTTCTTCATCAAGGATATCACGGCTGGTGCCGCTTGCGTTTATGACAAGAAGATCAGGAAGAGCCTGATTGAAACTCCCGGCGTGATCAGGATCGCTCTCTATGACGACCGGCTTCATGCCTACTTCGCGCATCATGCGGACCAGATAGTATGCGATCATGCCGGCACCCATTATGATGACGTGCTTCGGCATGCGGCTGATGATGCCGCAGAGCTTGAGGAAGTGCTCGGCTTCTTTCGGTTCGGCTGCGAAACTGATCACATCGCCTTTCATAAGCGTTGCGCTGCCGTCAGGGATAAATGTGCTGCCGTTTCTCCTGATAGCGCATACCAGAGCTTTTGAGTTGTACTTGGAGGCAAGCTCCTGAAGCGTCATGGATGTGACCGGACCGTCTTTTGCAAGACGGAACTCAACGATCTCGAACAGGCCGTGCCTGAACGGCTCCACAGACATGAGGCCAGGGAAGCGGAGCACGGAGAAGATCTCCTGGGCTGCATAAAGCTCCGGATTGATAGTCATGGAAAGTCCCATGTCGTCAGAGAATATGCTGATCTCATCAGCGAGTTCCGGCTTGCGGACACGGGCTATGGTATGATGCGCGCCGAGCTTTCTTGCCAGAAGACAGCAGATCATGTTCACCTCATCGCTGTCTGTTGCCGCAATGACCAGTTCGGCACTCCCGACACCTGCCTCAAGGAGAATATTCCTGTCGGTCCCGCTTCCGGACAGGCAAAGGATGTCAAGGCTGTTCTGCAGTTCCATCAGCTTTTTCTCATTACGCTCTATTGCTACTATCTGATGACCTTCCTGTGCCAGCTGCTCGATCAGTATGCCGCCGACTTTTCCGGTGCCGATTACGATGATTTTCACTTGATTGCCTCGCTCTCAAATATATAATTATCTTTTGATAGACTTATATCACATGGTCATTTCACATTCAAACAAAACCGACTGCGGAGCGTCTATGGATACAAAAAAAATCACACTGGGAATACTCGCTCATGTAGATGCCGGCAAGACTACCTTGTCGGAGGCTTTGCTATACCTGACGGGTGAGATAAGAAAGCCGGGAAGAGTGGATCACGGAGACGCGTTCCTTGATGATGACCCGATCGAAAGAAACCGCGGAATAACGATCTTTTCAAGACAGGCGCGATTTACGATCAAAGGAGCCGGTGATGCAGACACTGAGGTCACGCTCATAGATACTCCGGGTCATGTTGATTTTGCAGCAGAGATGGAGCGCTCGCTTTCCGTGCTTGATTACGCACTTCTTGTCATAAGCGGATCAGAGGGAGTGCAGGCGCATACGAAGACTCTGTGCCGCTTGCTGAAAGAGCGGGGCATACCTGTTTTTGCGTTTGTGAACAAGATGGACATCGCTGTCAGAAAGAAAGAGGATATCCTGAAAGAGCTTGCTTCAGAACTTGATGCCGGGCTTGTGGATTTCAGCAGCGCAGACATGCGGACGGAAGAGTTTACCGATGCAGTAACACTTTACTCGCCTGAGCTTGCGGAAACGGTGCTCGAAGGAAACGAGATATCCGATGATGAGCTCGCGGATGCGGTGGCCTCCGGAGAGCTGATCCCGTGCATGTTCGGTTCCGCCCTGAAAATGGAAGGTGTTGAGCAGCTGCTTGGAGTCCTGGGCAGATACACCAGAGAACCTGAACGCGGAGATGGATTCGGAGCCAGGATATTCAAGACGGCAGCCTCTGATGACGGAGAGAGACTGTGCTTCATAAAGGTCACGGGCGGAGAACTCAAAGTAAAGGACAAGGTCAGGATAAACAGCGCTTCGGGAGATGCGGACGGCGAGGAGAAGGTGAACCGTATCATGCTTTTCTCCGGCAGCCGGAGCATGCCTGCAGATTCAGCGGCAGCCGGCACGGTATGTGCCGTGACGGGTCTGTCACAGGCGCTGCCGGGTGACGGGCTTGGCGCTGAGCCGCCTCTTGCAGGGACCTCTATAAAACCTTTCATGGTCTACTCGGTGAAAGGACCGGAGGGGATGGATCCGTATCTTCTGATGAAAGACCTCAGGCTTCTGGCTGAAGAAGATCCTATGCTCAATGTGTCGCTGGACTCTGAGGGCAATATAGACATAAGACTGATGGGGCAGGTGCAGCTCGAAGTGCTGCAGTCCATTATAAAAGACAGATTCGGATATGATGTCAGCTTCGGCAGCGGCAATGTGCTCTATCTCGAGACCGTCTCAGGCAAATATGAAGGGGTGGGACACTTTGAGCCTCTGAGACATTATGCTGAGGTACATCTTATTATTG
>JAFVPI010000058.1 GCA_017505405.1 Mogibacterium sp. | reverse complement strand
TTTTCGAGGACTAACAAGTTTTGCTTGTTTGTCTTTTTTCTTTCAAAGTCTTTCATTTTCAGGACTTTCGCCCTGTTAATTCAAGACCTGTTCTGCACTATGAAGTTTTCAAGGTTCCGCTGTGCTTTTCAGCGACAGCTTCATCATTATATATATGAGACAGGTATCTGTCAACAAGAATTTTGTTTTTTTTTGCTTTGATTTCAAAACAAATTGTCACCTTTTCAACTTGGCAAATTCTCCTCATTTTTTACAGCCTGATTTCCGTTCGCCAGAGACTTTTCTTCCTCTATATTAGGCTCAGATACAGCAGCTCCGGAAAGCTCCATCGGCTCCCATATAGTATATGGAGGATATCTCAGGAGATACCTTTTATATGCCCGCCTGGTGCTAAGCAGTGCATTCTTTCCCAGGGCTACAGACTGGCCGGACTGAAAGTTGACTGAATACTTGCTTATATCACTTACGTGATCAAGATTTATGATAAGCCTTTTGATAGGTCTGTAAAAAGCCCTCTCAGCCAGTGACATCGCCAGCGTATCGAGACCTCCGTAGAAAGAGAAATCCTTCGCCGCCGTGATAATGTGCACCTTGCGCCCCTCCTGCTCTATCACTTCTATATCATCGATCTTGATCTTGGCGCATTTGTTTGCGCTGATAACCGATATATATTCCGGAAGAGCAGTGCGGCGCTTCCTCTGGTAGTCGTACTTCTGCATGTCTGCCTCCTGTGTCCGTTTAGTGTGTTTTAGCCATTTGTTTTGGCCACATCATCAGATATATGATCCGGCAAGATTTAATATGACACAGAAATCCGGGTATTTGTTGACATTTATAACGCAAAAAAGCGCTAACTATCGCTACTTATTATATATTGAAAACAAATTGTGAACTATGCTAAAATTTTAGGCGTAGAGTAAATATCAAGCGTTAAGTGTCCTGGGATGGGATGTTGCCCGGGAACGAAAACTTTCAAAGTTGCGGTTTGATATTGCATCCGCTACTGCAGATCAATAATAAGCAAGAGAAGACCTCTTGGAACGTGATTGCTGCAGTTGGGCGTAACCGTATTTCTATTGCAATTACTGGGTTCTGGAGGTTTTTATTATGAAAAAAACAAAATTCACCACAGAGATGCTCGTATTTACGGGCTTCATGATCGCACTATCTGTTGTACTTTCGAAGCTGGTCTCTATCAATATATCGTTTCTCAGAATCGGCTTCGGTTTTCTCCCTGTCGCCGTGCTGGCGATCCTGTACGGCCCATATGTGGCAGCGATCGGCTACGGTGTAGCAGATCTGCTCGGGGCCTGGCTGTTCCCTACCGGCACCTTCTTCCCGGGTTTCACAGTATCGGCAGTACTTACAGGTCTCATTTTCGGATGGGTACTGTATCAGAAGGAAGTAACGATCGTCAGGGCGCTGATCGCATCGGCACTCGTATGCCTGATAGTCAATCTGCTCCTTAACACCTGGTGGCTCACATTTATAATAGGAAAAGGATTTAATGTGCTGCTGGCTTCCAGAGCCATCAAGGAGATAGTCGCTATCCCTATCATGGCGGTGCTGATAGTAGCAATCGACAAGTATGTTCTTAAGCGCATCAAAAGCGGCGGCCTGTCCACGCAGTCATAGTACGGTTAAAGTCATAATTATCTAAAAAAAGGCGGCTCCCTTAAGCCGGATTGCAGATCCTGCTTTAGGGAGTCGTTTTATGTTTAAGAATGTTGTCCGGTCAATGGACGTCAGTTGATGACTTCATACAAAGAATCTGCGTCATCCTTGCGGACCGCCTCTGGCATCGCAAGTACCCGGACCTTAAGCACGTTGGATCCGAAGGTGACCTGTATCTCATCGCCTATCCTGAGCTCGAGCCCCGGCTTTGCTACCTTGCCATTGACCTCGACTCTTCCCTGCTCGCATGCATCCTTTGCGACCGTGCGCCTTTTTATTATTCTGGAATTCTTTAAATATTTATCTAATCTCATCCGATTACCTGTTTCTTATCATATGTGTTATATGTACAGATTCGCACGCAACGCTCACAGCGCTGTTTCGTTTGGGATCTCATAGCAGCTGTGGGTGCGATATCCAAACATCAAAAAGAGCGGATAGCCTGAGCTATCCGCATCTCCTTGATTTCAATTACTTGTTAACTGCGTCCTTAAGGGACTTGCCTGCCTTGAATACAGGAGCCTTGGAAGCTGGGATCGAGATAACCTTGTCAGGCTTCTGAGGGTTTCTGCCTGTTCTTGCTTTTCTGCTTCTTGTTTCGAATGTTCCGAAGCCGATCAGTCTAACGCTGTCGCCTGCTACGAGAGCATCCTCAATTGTCTCGAGAACTGCGTCAAGAGCGATTTCTGCATCCTTCTTCTTGAAACCTGTCTTATCTGCAACCTTTGCTACCAGATCTGCTTTATTCATAATTAATCCTCCTAAATAAGTTATGACAAATACTATAAGTATTATAGGGGTCAGTTTCCGGTATGTCAACCTTAAAATCGTTGAAATTATAAGGTTTCACAACTTTAACACAATCTATTTTGCGACCCTCAGTTTCACAGCCAGACGGTAAAGAAGATCGCCTTTCGGTATGAGTTCTATCTCCTCTTTTGTCACGGCTCCGGTCCTGAATGCGGCCACAAAATATACTGCAGCGGCAAACATTATTGAGATCAGAGTCGAAACGGAATTGCTGGATGTGATCATGAAAATGACCTTATATGCTATTATGGCCGCTGCCCCCATTATAAGGGCCGCGCCAAGCGGCTTTAAGAATATGCTTTTAACATCGAGCGATACGTCGGTATATTTTTTAAGTGCTCTGTAATTGAGTATTCCGGCCGTTACGTATGCCATCACGGAGCCAAATGCGGCGCCGTTGATGTTTATTGCAGGGATCCCCAGCAGTATGTACGAAACAATAGCTTTAACGACGGCGCCGATCAGCAGGTTCCATACAGGCAGCATCATCTTGCCTATTCCCTGGAGACTCGTCGAGAAAGTGCGCATTATGGCGAGTGTGATTATCGACACCGCAAGGATCTGCAGCGCCGGAACAGCCATGACCGCTTCGTCATACTGTTTATAGTAAAGCATCGTAAGTATAGGCTTTGCCAGAACGATCAGTCCTATCGCGCACGGATAAGTGATGATCATCATGGTCTTGAGACCTGTCTTTATGTGATCGTCAAGATCCTTTTTGATCTTAAGCGTGAACGCTGTAGTGACCGCAGGCATAAGACTGATGCAGATCGCATCGATGAATATGTTAGGCAGGTTGATTATCGGATCGCAGTATCCGCCCATAAGACCGTATAGCTTCTCAGCCATCTCGCTGTCCCATCCGGTCGCGAGCAGTCTTCTTACGATGATGCCTGCATCTATATTGAACATTATCGGCATTACCGAGGAGCCGATCGTTATAGGGATCAGGAACGCAAGAAGCTCCTTCAGCCTGGTTTTATCAGACTCCGGCCTCTCGATGGATGTTTCAAACAGCCTGGAACGTGTTTTTTTGTCGCGCGAATATATGAACATCATGGCGACGAAGGCAGCGATTATTCCGGCGGAAGCTCCGAATGTGGCTCCGGCCGCAGCATTAACAAGGCTCGTCTTATAGAACATGTAGGCGAGCGTCAGTCCCGCAGCTACCCTCATCATCTGCTCGATGACTTCAGTGATGCCGGTAGGCTTCATGTCCTGCCTGCCCTGATAATATCCTCTCATCGAAGCAACGAGAGGCGTAAACAGAAGCGCCAGGGATATCGCCTTCATGGAAGCTTCAGAGCCCGGGTTCTTATAGATGTTTGCGATCACTCCCGATCCGAAATACATTATGAGGAAGGAGACGATGCCCAAAGCCCATGAGACCTTCATCGCGAGCTTGTACGACTTATGCGCGTTTATGAAATCGCCCTCAGCTATCCTTGAGGAGACCATCCTTGATATAGCTACCGGGAAGCCCGCAGTCGCGATAACGAAAAGAAGGTTGTAGACTGCATAGGCCGCGCTGTAATAAGCCTGGCCTTCCGCGCCTATCATGTTGGTCAGCGGGATCCTGAAAATGGCACCGAAAATCTTGCTCACTATACCGGCTATGACCAGTATGGTGGCGCCTTTCATCATCAGTGTGGAGGTCTGCTGCCCTTCCTGCCTGATATTTTCGTTGTCTCTGTTTCCGTCTTCTGTCATTTAGAGTTTCCTTAGGATCTCCTGTCTGGCGTTCTCCGCCTCAGCGATCGTCTTTTCAATATCTATGAATGTGTACTCGCCGTCTCTGTAAAGAGTCATGCCGTCG
Source organism: Mogibacterium sp. (assembly GCA_017505405.1). Lineage (GTDB taxonomy): Bacteria > Bacillota > Clostridia > Peptostreptococcales > Anaerovoracaceae > Crickella. The sequence goes on along the minus strand of JAFVPI010000058.1, from coordinate 14,860 downwards.
CACATCGTGAGGCATACGTCCTTGCCGTCTGCCGAGTAGATCAGTCCGTTTGCAATGTCATCGCATGCTGCCCAGTTAGGACCGGAAATGTCAACGACTATGAGGTCAGCCTTGTAGCCTTCCTTCACGAGACCGCAGTCCTCACGTCCCTGCGAGAGAGCTCCGGCTCTTGTTGCACTTCTCAGGACCTGCTGCGGAGTCATGCTTGCAGCATCCATCGAAGTGATTTTGCCCGTGAGCGCGAACAGCTTCATTTCCTCAAAGAAATTGAGGCTGTTGTTGCTGGCAACGCTGTCCGTACCTATCGCAACATTTATGCCCTTATCATACATCGGCGGAACATCGCACATTCCGCTCGCAAGCTTCATGTTGCTGCAAGGATTGCATACCACAGTCACGCCCTTCTCTTTGAATATGTCGAGATCGCTGTCTGTGACCCAGACGCAGTGCGCAGCCGTGCATGGCACGTCGAACATCCCCGCCTCAAGGAAGACTTCCGCCGGAGTCTTTCCATATTTTTCGATACAGTTTTTATGCTCCCGCTCCGTCTCAGACAGATGGATATGAGTCCTTACATCGTACTGCTTCGCCATGTCAGCGATCGCCTTTATCATATCGAAGTCATTAGTGTACTCTGCATGCGCGCTCGCGTCAACCAGGATGCGTCCGTCCTCGAATCCGTAGTACATCTCGATGGCCTGAGCCATCTCCTTCAGGGATTTGCTTTCAGATACCGGGGTCCCGAAGTTGGTCACAGCGCGAGATATGTTTGTCTTGAGTCCCGAATGAACTACTGCTCTCACCATGTCATCGATGAAGTAGTACATGTCCGTAGTCGAAACGATGCCGAACCTGATCGACTCCGCCATTGTGAGCATAGTAGCCCAGTATACTCCTTCGCTGTAAAGCTTGTCCTCAAACGGGAAGATGCGCTCGTTGAGCCATCTGTCGAGCGGCAGGTTCTCGCCGTAGCCCCTCATAAGGCACATCGGCGAATGTCCGTGCGCATTATAAAATGCAGGCATGAGCACCTTGCCGGTTCCGTCATAAGTTTCGAAGAAAGCTTCCTCATTTTTTGGCGGAACGCTGTCTATGTAAACGATGCGGTGGCAATTTGTGCCGACGTACATGTTGCTGCGGTATTCAAAGTTTTCATCAATAAGACCAATATTTTTAAAAAGCATATTCTTTCCTCTATTATTTATTTTTGCGGCAAAGCCGCTATGATCCCAGAGAGCATTCTATCGGAGACGCTTGCCGCCGGAGATCAATGCTCTCTTCATTGCGACAAAGCCGTTTTAATCTCATAGAGCATTATACGGTATCGGCAGGCATTTTTGAATATATATAAACAGAGATTCAATTAGCAGGGCCTACGATTCGAATTGTCTGGAGTCCTCCTTGGCGGCGCGCAGGAATCTCAGGAGTCCCAGGAGCGCTGCCGTATCGAGCTGCTTGCCCATATTGTATTTGAGCATCGTAGCCCTTCCGTCTATGAGCACTATCCTGTCTCCGTACTCCGACTTAGCCATGACGAATACGAACGGATGCACTTTGACTCCTCCGCCAAATTTAATGTTGACCCATCTGTCAGTTCTGCTGATGTCTGAGATCCCCAGGTATTCAGCATGAGCCCTTATCTCTGCAACGTTTATCAGCTCGAGAGCCTCCTCAGGCACATCACCGTACCTGTCCGTGAGCTCATCTATGACATCCATCGCGTCATCGCTGTCGAGGATGCCGGCAATGCGGCGGTATGCCTCGAGCCTCAGTGACTCGTCCGGGATGTAGTCCGCCGGGATAGAAGCGTGCAGAGGCAGGTCTATCGTGATGTCCGACCTTGCTTCACCTACGTCTTCTCCCTTGAGCTGTCTTACAGCCCTGTCGATCTCCTTGCAGTAGAGCTCGTAACCAATGCTTTCAATGTGGCCGCTCTGCGCCTCGCCGAGGATATTGCCAGCGCCTCTCAATTCGAGATCGCGCATCGCAAGTTTGAAGCCTGCGCCGAATTCCGTGAACTCCCTGATAGCAGCGAGCCTCTTACGGGCAATTTCGGTAAGGACCTTGCCCGGCTGGTACATAAGATATGCATATGCAAGCCTGCTCGAGCGTCCCACCCTGCCTCTCAGCTGGTAGAGCTGTGCGAGGCCGAACCTGTCCGCATTGAGGATTATCATGGTATTGGCATTCGGTATGTCTATGCCGTTCTCGATTATGGTGGTCGCAACGAGCACGTTTATGCGTCCTTCGATGAAATCGAGCATCGTGTTCTCGAGGTCCTCCTCGTGCATGCGTCCGTGTCCGATGCCGACAATCGCCTGCGGAACCAGCCTGCTTACCGTTTCCGCCACCTGATTGATGCCCGTGATCCTGTTGTTGACCACAAACACCTGCCCGCCTCTTGCCAGCTCGCGGGCTATTGCATTTCGCAGTATCTCTTCATCATAAGGCGTTACGTATGTGTGGACCGGGAATCTGTCACCCGGCGGTTCCTCTATAAGGCTTATGTCCTTGATGCCCGTGAGCGACATGTTGAGCGTGCGGGGGATCGGTGTCGCCGAGAGCGTCAGCACGTCGATGCTGCTCTTTAGCTCCTTTATCATCTCCTTGTGGCGAACGCCGAATCTCTGCTCCTCATCGACTACAAGGAGCCCGAGGTCCTTGAACCTGACATCATCCGACAGCATCCTGTGCGTGCCGATAACGAGGTCCACCCTGCCGCTTTTGATTCCCTTTACCGTCTTGTTCAGCGCGGTCTTGGATTTGAATCTGGACAGTTCTTCTATTTCAAACGGGAACTTGTCGAAACGCTCCCTTAGGTTGTGATAATGCTGATTTACCAGAAGTGTCGTAGGCGCGAGTATCGCGGCCTGTTTGCCCTCCGAGATGCATTTGAATACCGCCCTCGCAGCGACTTCGGTCTTGCCGTATCCGACATCTCCGCAGAGGAGCCTGTCCATAGGGAGCGGTTTCTCCATGTCCTCTTTTATTTCTTCGACCGCCCTGAGCTGGTCATCCGTCTCAACGTACGGGAACGCCTCCTCGAATTCAGTCTGCCACACAGTATCAGGTCCGAACGCGTAACCCCCCTCCGCCTGCCGCCTTGCATAGAGTTTTATGAGATCTTCGGCGATCTCCATGGCAGCCTTTCTGGCGCGTTCTCTTGTGCGCTTCCAGCTTGTGCCCGAGAGTCTTGACAGCGCAGGAGGATTTCCCGAATTACCGATGTACTTCTGAATGACATCGAGCTGTTCGGTCGGGATGTACAGCATGTCTGTGCCGGCGTACCGTATGAGGAGATAGTCCCTTGTTGTGCCGTCTGCAGTCACCGGTTTGATTCCTTCGAATCTTCCGATCCCGTGCATCTCGTGCACTACGTAATCGCCCTTGTGAAGATCCGAGAAGCGGATGCTGTCCTTTGAGCTTTTGCGTTTTGCCTTTCTGCGCGGAGCACGTACTGCACCTGAAAAAATGTCCTGCCCCGAGATGAAACAGATTTTGTCATCATCCATTATGAAGCCGCCTGAAAGGCCGCCGCTTCTGTATGATATGTCTCCGCTGACATCGGCTATCTCAAGGTATTCGCGGACACGCTCGTTCCTCTCGTCAGAACCCGCGGCGATTATTACCTTGTATCCGTCTGCTGTCATCCTGCCCACTTCGGAGGCAAAGAGCTCGATGTGTCCATTGAACGGAGCTATCTGGCGGCTCCTCACGTTATCGATGCTGTCGAATCTTTCCACTCCCGGAACTGTCTCAGGGAACGGTGTGTAAACGTCTATGTCGCGCTTTGATGTGATCCCGTATGCGTTGCTGTAGATTTCGAAGAAGTCCTCGTCTTTGGCAGACTCCGGCATGGAGCTCATGACAGTTGCAGGATCACATACCGCAATGGCAGCTCCGTATGCATAGTCCCAGAGCCTGCACTTCTCCACATCGAAGTATGCAAGCAGATCAGCGTAAAGCTGTGAGCCTGTGCTTGTCTCAAAGATATCCTTTATTCTGCCCCTGTGCGACTCCACTGCGTCAATGCGTCCGTCAGCTACATCAGGATGCGCATGCTCCTTCTTATAGCGGCGTATCATGCGGTCGTACTCCTTCATGACGGCAGCGAGTGCTTTCTCTTTCTCTTCGTTGTTTGGTATGAATTCCGCCGCCGGTACTAGTACAGCTTCAGTGAGCGGGTCGATCGATCTCTGGGTCTCTGTATCGAAGGTGCGGATAGAATCGATCTCATCGTCGAAGAACTCTATTCTTACAGCTGTCTCCATTGCCGGAGAGTACACGTCGAGTATGCCTCCGCGTGATGTGTATTCGCCCGGTGATTCAGTCACAGCAGCTGCCTGATATCCGGCTTCCGAGAGCTGTCTCCTCAGATCGTGAGGATCCGTCCGGCCGCCTACTTTTACTTTTATGATGGAGCGCGTGAATCTCTCCGGGCATTCGGTCAGCTTGATGGCGGCGCTCACGGGCGCTATTACAGCCGTCATGCCGGCGCCCGTCTCCGGATCTGCATCCGGAGAACTGCCCGTAAGGGCAGTGAGCGCCTGGATCCTCTTTACGAGAGACCCTCTGTCGCGCGCCTCATACAGCACCTGCACGTCCTCTTCCTCCGGAAGCACTATTACATTCAGCTCAGGCATATAAAAAACGAGGTCATCGGCCAGTCGGGCTGCTGCCTGTCCGGACGAGACCACCGCCAGAAGCTTATGCTTCTCCTTTATGCCTGCGGTCAGCATGTAAGCTGTTCTGCTGCCGCTGATGCCGCTGTGGTTAATTATCATTCGCTTCCTTTGTTTTCACGTGATTGTGCCTGTTCATGGCATTGTCAACGCCGAGGGCTATTATGTCCCTGACCGCATCCGCCGCTTCGGCAGCAGCCGTCTGCAGCAGTTTCTTCTCAGCTTCAGGGACCTTGCCTATAACCCTGTCGACCAGATCTTCGCCTGATTCAGCAGCGCCGACTCCTATCCTGATTCTTATGAAGTCCTTGGTGCCCAGCTCCTGCACAACGCTTTTCATACCGTTGTGAGTACCGGCGCCCCCGGACTTTCTGATGCGTATCGAGCCCGCCGGCAGATCGATGTCGTCATAGATCACGATAAGATTTTCCGGCGCAACATCAAAATACATCGCCGCTTCCCTCACGGCGATGCCGCTTCTGTTCATGTAAGTCTCAGGCTTCACAAGTATCACCTTCTTGCCGGCGATCGTACCGCGGCCGAAGAGCGAATGGAACTTGCTCCGCCTCACTTCAATATTCTCATTCGAAGAAAGCACATCTATGGCTTTATACCCCATATTGTGCCTCGTTTCTTCGTATTCCTTGCCGGGATTCCCAAGACCCGCTATCACATACGTGTCCTTAGCAAATCCCGGCTCATCTTTACTTCTTTTAAAAAGTCCCATTAATAATCTTAGTTTCCGAACATTACGGAGATCGGCTTGTTGGAGTATACTCTCGAGATCGTCTCCGCGAAAATGTGTCCTACCGAGAGAACAGTGAACTTCTTCAGTCTCTTCTCTTCAGGGATCGGGATCGTGTTGAGCAGCACCATCTCCTTGATCGGGCTTGCCTCGATGCGCTCGATAGCCGGACCCGAAAGTACGGCGTGAGTAGCGCATGCATAAACACTCTTTGCTCCGAGGTCATCAAGCGCCTTTGCTGCATTGCAGATAGTGCCGGCTGTATCGATGAGGTCATCAAGGATGATGCAGTTTTTGCCTTTTACCTCACCGATGATGTTCATGATCTCACTCTTGTTTGGCTCAGGACGTCTCTTATCGATGATGGCGATCGGGCAGTTGAACGGCTTGGCCATGTTGCGGGCTCTTGTTACCGAGCCATGGTCAGGCGATACGATAACCAGGTCATCCAGATCCTTGAGCTTAAAATAGTCTGTCAGCATCGGCTGCCCCAGCATGTGGTCTACAGGGATATCAAAGAAGCCCTGCTCCTGCGATGCGTGAAGATCCATGGTAATGACTCTGTCGATCCCGGCAGCTGTCATCATGTTTGCGACCAGCTTTGATGTGATCGGATCCCTTGCCTTTGCCTTGCGGTCCTGCCTTGCGTAGCCGTAATACGGCATAACAGCGGTAACACTGTTGCACGAAGCTCTCTTCAAAGCATCTGTCATGATAAGAAGCTCCATGAGATTGTCGTTTACAGGGTCGCTCGTTGACTGCAAAATGAAACAATCCTTACCTCTGACGGATTCCCAGATGCTGACGCTGGTCTCTCCGTCGCTGAACCTAGTAACAGTTGATTTCCCCAGTTCAATACCCATGTGTTCGGCTATTTCCTGCGCAAGTTCCGGATGGGAATTGCAGGTAAAAAACCTGAGATTAGAAAATGCTTCACTTGTCATATTGCGTATCATGGCGCTGAATCTCCCTTCTTTTGCGTCCTGAATTACTTCTGTTCATCCTTGTGCAGCAGCATGTCCCCTACTTTGTAAACATCCCCGGCGCCCATCGTCATCACGATATCTTCCTTACCGGCGAATTTCTCAATATATCTCACTATGTCCTCAAAGTCCTTTACATAATAAACCGGTTTTTCCGGATGCTTAGCCTTCATTGCTGTCACGAGCTTGTACGAAGAAATGTTATATACGTCCTTTTCACGCGCTGCATAGATGTCTGTAATGATAACAACATCCGCGTCTGTGAATGCATCAACGAACTCGTTGAACAGCGCTTTTGTTCTCGTATATGTATGCGGCTGGAATATGAGCCAGAGCTTATTGTGTTTCACATTCTTTGCCGCCGAAAGCGTAGCCTTTATCTCAGTCGGATGGTGCGCATAATCGTCGATCACCTTAACGCCGTTGTCCGTGGTGCCGATATAGTCAAACCTGCGGTTTGCTCCGCTGTACTCCCTGAGAGTCGACTGTATGACCCCGACATCCACGCCAAGATACGAAGCGGTCACGAATGCTGCCATCGCATTCAGCACGTTATGCTCTCCCGGCACGTTGAGCTCTATAGTGGCTGCCTTGATGCCTTTATGGCAGATGTCAAATACCGGATAGCCGTTCTCGTTGAACTTTATATTTTCTGCATAGAAGTCATTGCTCTCGCTGTAGCCGTATGTGATCTTGTTGGTGTGACCCTTAAGGATGCCCCTTACGAACGGATTGTCACCGAAGGCAATGATAATGCCGTGCGGCGGGATCTGCTCAACGAAAGTGCTGAACGACTGCACGATGTGATCCATAGTCTTGAAGTAATCGAGGTGGTCGGAGTCGATGTTGAGGATGACCCCGATGCTCGGCTTCAGCTGCAGAAAACTGTCCATGTACTCGCATGCTTCTGTCACGAAATAATCCGTGCCGCCTATTTCAACATTGCCGTTGATCTGAGGCAGGTTGCCGCCGACGAGTATGGTCGGCTTGTAATCTGCATTTCTCAGAATAAGCGAAGTCATGGATGTAACGGTAGTCTTGCCGTGCGTTCCGCATATGGCTACCGAATGCTCATAGTCGTCCATGATCATGCCGAGAACCTGCGCTCTCGAGAACAGCGGGATTCCCAGTTCCTTAGCCCTGATAACTTCCGGATTCTCATCGGAAACTGCCGCCGAATAAACTATGGCATCGACATCCTCGACGTTCTCCGGTTTGTGCTCTGTGAATACTTTTATCCCCAGATATTCAAGATGCCTGGTCACTTTAGACGGATGTATGTCAGTACCGCTGACGATATACCCCCTGTCGCGGAGTATCTCGGCAACTGCAGACAATCCAATACCGCCTATTCCCAGGCAATGTACTCGTTTATATTTGCTGAAATCCATAAATCGATCGTCTCCTGATTTCGCGATTTATCTTACTTGTGATGCGGCAAAGCCGTATTTTCACTGATATCATTCCATCGGAGGAGCCTAGCCTCCGGAGATCAATGATATCTACCTTGCGGCAAAGCCGTAATATCACTGATATCATTCCATCGGAGGAGCCTGGCCTCCGTAGATCAATGATATCTACCTTGCGGCAAAGCCGTAGTATCACTGATATCATTATAGAAGAAGCCCAGCGCAGTTTCAATAAATCTATTTCTTATCAATTCCTCTAAATAAAGTGCAAAATGTAAATCTTGCGGAATTATAGAGATTATCAATGGATGTCATTAATACACATAAATACTATGACTTGTATTATAATAATATTGAGTTAGTTTGTACGAATATAATAACAAGCTGTGAGGTTTACTAAATGGAAAAGATCTATCTGGATAACGGCGCGACCTCCTTCCCTAAACCGAGAGAAGTCGCAGACGCTGTTTACGAATACATGACCAGCATCGGAGCCAATATCAACCGCGGCGGCTATCAGGTGGCATACGACCTCGAGGGCACTGTTTTCGAGACACGCGAGATGCTTATGGAGATGTTCGGAGGTTCTGACTGCAAGAATGTGGTGTTTACCAAGAACGTTACCGAGTCGCTCAACGTGGTCCTTAAAGGCCTTCTTAAGCCGGGCGATCACATCCTCTGCTCCTCCATGGAACACAACGCTGTAATGAGACCTCTCGTGCAGCTTGCCAAAAGGGGCGTGGAATTCGACAGGATCCCGGGCACGGAATGCGGTGAGCTCGTGCTGGACGCAATCGAAGGAATGATCAAAGAAAACACAGTTGCCATAGTCATGACGCACGCCAGCAATCTCGTTGGTACGCTCAATCCTCTTAAGGAAGTCGGCGAGATCTGTCAGAAACACGGATTGAAGTTTATTGTAGACTCGGCTCAGAGCGCGGGCATCATTCCTATCGATATGAAAGAAATGCATATCGATGCACTTTGCTTCACAGGGCACAAATCGCTGCTCGGGCCTCAGGGCATAGGCGGATTCATTCTCGATGAAGGCATGATAAATCTTATCGACCCTCTCCTTTCCGGAGGCACAGGCTCCATAAGCCACACTGAGGAGATCCCTGATTTCATGCCTGACAGATTCGAACCGGGCACCATGAATATTCCGGGAATAGTAGGGCTGCATGCTAGCCTCAAATGGATAAAAGAAAAAGGGCTCGATGCCATTGCGGCGCATGAGCTCGGACTTACTAAGAGATTTCTTGACGGACTTATTCCTCTTGAGGAAGCCGGCAAGCTTAAGATAATCGGACTCAAAGGCATCGAAGGCCGCACGGGCGTTGTATCGATACAGACTCTCGGCGTCGACTGCGCTGATGCAGCCTTCAGGCTCGATTTTGAGTATGGCATTGAGACGAGAGTCGGGCTGCATTGCGCGCCAAACGCACACAAGACGCTCGGCACTTACCCTACCGGAACTGTGCGTTTCAGCTTCGGCAACTTCAATACCGAAGCTGATGTCGACGCCGCCATCAAGGCCCTGACCGAGATCTGCGGCTGAAGCACTCACGGCTCTCACCAGGATCTGCGGCTGAAGATCCCGGAGAATATGTGAAAGGCTCTGTAAAACTTGTCAAATCCTCGTTATCCGTATCATTTGACAAGTTTTGCGGCTAGTCCAATAACATTGTACGGTGAAAACTTGAACATAATTGTAATATCAGTAAAAAATGACAAGTCTTTTTCTGAAATGACTTGTCATTTTTCTGTATAAGTCCGGAATTGTTCAAGTTTTGGATCGTTTTTCAAAGGAGTTTCTGCGGTAAACTTGTCAAATCCTTACACATTCAAGTCATTTGACAAGTTTTGCAGCATCCTTCATTACATTTCTTCTTCAATTACCTATCAATCAGCTTTCAAAGCCCTTATGATCCTGTCGGCGGCGGTCTCGATGTTTTCGCGGCAGGTCGCCAGGTTCACTCTGATGCAGCCGGCATATTCGCCGCCGCCGAACCATGCGCCATAGTCCACGGCTATCCCGCATTCGTCCTCCATAAAATGCTGCATAGCATTCACAGCAACTTCCGCCGTATTTTGATCTGCCGCTTTCTCATCAGCCGTATCTGCACCGGATGCTCCGTCGGCACCTATACCTTTTGATGCTTTTGCAGCCTTTTCTATGATCCTGTCCATATATGCGCTAAGATCTATCCACAGCAGATATGTCCCCTCGTGATTGGCACCTCTGACATCGAGCAGTTCTGACTCAAGCCTGCTCCGCAGATACCTGTAATTCCCCTCGATTACTCCAAGAAGCTCATCGAACCACGGCCGTCCTTCCTCGTATGCGGCCTGTACTGCAATGTATCCGAAGGCGTTTCCGCTGTTGATTCTTATACCAGTTGCGAACTTGTCCCATGCGGCGCGGATGCCTTCATCCGGAATGATAACAATGGAATTCTGAACAGCGGCCAGGTTGAACGTCTTGGTCGCGGCTGTCAGTGTTACGAGGATATCATCGTACGCGCCGTCTTCATCCACTGCTATAGCTGAAGGGACATGCTTGTGACCGCTCATGATTATATCCTGATGGATCTCATCAGAAATCACGAACACTCCATGCTTTTTGCAGATATCCTGCATACGGCGGATCTCGTCTTTCTTCCAGACGCGTCCTACCGGATTATGCGGCGAGCAGAATATGAACGCCTTGACGTCTTCGCGCACTATAGTTTCCTCGAAACCGTCGTAGTCCATTTCATAGCCGTGGTCCGTATGCAGAAGCGGGCAGTTCACCAGTCGTCTGCCGTTGTTTTCGATCGCCCTCATGAACGGATAATAAACAGGCTGCATAATCGCTACAGCTTCCCCCTCACCGGCCAGGATCTGCACAAGCCAGTTGAATGCAGGCACAACGCCCGGAGCGAATCTCATCCATTCGCGCTTCACTTCATAGCCGTGGTATCTGCGTTCCCATTCGATGAATGCATTGTAGTAACCGTCCGGAGGATTGTAGTAACCGAACGTGCCGAGTTCTATGTAGTCCGAGAGTCTCCGGCGAACGCATTCCGGCACCTGAAAATCCATGTCTGCGACCCACATCGCCAGCAGGTCACCCCTGCTGAATGTGTTTTCGAGGCCATCCCATTTGAAGCAGTCTGTATTTCTTCTGTCTACGTATTTGAGCATACTCATCATTCATCATCCTTCATGAGTTTCTTGTAATAAGAGCCGATCTGGTACAAAGCGCCGACAGGATTATGAGCAAGAACTCTGTCCTTGGCGACAAGCGTTGTGACCAGTGCCTCCGAATATTTATAGAACAGGCTGTCGTGTCCGACGCACAGACCCATTACTACATTGAAATCGGTCCCTGCCTCGTTGAGTACCTCAGCCTGCATGATAGGATTGCACATTACAAAGCCTGTGTTGACCATGTCTTCTTCAGCCACGCCTACAGACTTTTTCTCGAAAGAACCTATCTTGCATGCCGCCCCGTACACCTCGAAGCCGTGCTTTCTGAGAATGCGGGCAAGCACACGGCTCTCCTCGAGAAGTCCTACGCAGGTTGCGATCCCGATCTTATGAAAGCCCATCCTTTTCGCGAATTCAACGAGTTCCTGCACACGCGTATACCTGAGATAGAATTCATTTTCTATCTCTGCCGAGATCACGGATACCTTTCTGTTTTCTTCCTCCTCGTAGAGTTTCCTGACCTTTTCGATGGTTTCGGCGGAAAGCCCTGTAGTAAGGCAGAATTCCGGGTATTCCTTATCCCTTGTCTGGCAGTTTTTCACACCGCAGTCCACGCACGACAGCTTGCGATCATCATTCATTCCTGTCTTCCCCTCACAAAAGCAAAATACGGATCAGTCCCGGATTCAGCTTTTTCTCTTCTCCTTCTGCGCGATGTCGTTATTGTCCATGTCACCCCTGTAAACGATGAATGTATCGTACAGGTACTCAAGTGTCAGGTTGAGCGCCATGTTGAGACCGGTCACCAGATACTCGTTCCAGCCCACGGTCTCAGCAAGGTAATCGCCGAGAATGGTCGTCGCCGGAGTAAATACCAGATAGAATGCAAACACCATTGCCATCGCGCGTGGTACGTTCTTTGCCGACTTGAAGGTGTAACGTCTGTTGATCGTGAAATTCCACAGCACCGATGCGATGAGCGCCGTCAGATAACACGGCCAGTATCTCAGGTCGGTGAATTTATTCATTACTGTGAACAGCCCGATTTCGATTATTCCCGCAGAAGCGGAAATCAGAGCGAATTTGATCGCTCTGATGACTTCCTTGTTTTTCATTTTCAGATAACGTCCTTTGATGTTGTCGGAATTGGCCCATTACCCTTCCGACTTTCCTGTAACCCTTATTTTATGCAGATCACAAAGTGCTTAAGCTTCCATCTGCCTTGAATACTTTGTCAGGTAGATGTACCTCTGGAGTCTGGCATCTATGCTGCCGAGCGGCTTAGCATACTTTGTATAGCACGCTGCCGCGCAGTTCTTGCTGACTATCATGGCGATCGCTTCAGCATCAGATTTTGTCTTGCCCGCGCACACTGCTCCTACGCCCTTTACGAGCACGGCATTGCGTCCGATGGCAGAATTGAGAGCAGGCTGCTGGCCTCCCATGCGGTCGAGAGCTCCGGTCATGGGAACCTTTCCCATCAGTCCCCTTGCAGTCTGGTTTGTCGAATACCCGAGAAGCGTGCGCTCAACTGCCCACTCGTCGCAGTCAACGACCTGCATGTCAGGACCAACGATCTGCGCAAAGTCATCAATGTACGAACCGACCGTTTTGCCCTTTTCGCAGCACTTCATGATATACGGATCGCTGACGACTTTAATGAAAGGCAAAGCCTTTATGTTAACCTTCGAAGTGTCAAATTCCCTGTCAGCTTCGGCAGCGTTCAGTCTGACCCTGGCTTCCACAAGGCCCTTGCACTTGTTCTCGAGCTCCTCCGCTCTGGCGAATGCCTCGTCCATGTCGGACCCCAGTATGAGCGTGCCGTGCCTTGCCATGAGGAACATGTTCTCGTATGGATTATTTCTGATGGCATCTGCTACGAATCTTTTGAGCTTCGTTGTTCCCGGGAGAGCATATGCCGCGCACGGAGCTTTTCTGATGCTCCTGCATTCAGCCGCGACAGCCGATGCGTAATACTGGTGCGTGTGGATGATGAATCCCACGTGACTTCTCAGTGCATATGCAGCTGCATGCACACCCTTTTCGCTGCTTGGCTTCACATTGCCCGAGTATGAGCAGTCGCTTACCTTCACCTTAACGAGATCGTCCGGCGTAAGTCTGTCATAAGCCTTGCCGCTTGGCGTGATTATGAACTCCTCCTTGCTGATCCTCGCGCTGATGTTGCCCCAGGTGCGCGCTATGAGCTTGTTTTCAAGAAGTCTGAGCCCTGCTTCGATAACGAGCTTCCTTGCTTCGGTTTCGCTGTAGTACATAGTCATTACCTCTTTTGCAAACTAAATCTTTCACCGATAATAATACCACATTTTTTGCATAAGAAAACTCCGGTATTGGACCGGAGTTTTTCTTCGTATGTCGGTGTCTGATTAGCCGAGTTCTACCATGTGCTTCAGAGTTCTTACGAGCTGGCTTACATAGCTCATCTCGTTGTCATACCACGATGTTACTCTGACCTCGAAGAGGTGCTCAGCGCACTGCATTACTACTGTCTGAGTTGCATCAAAGAGTGAACCATAGCTCATTCCGATGATGTCGCTCGAAACGATCTCGTCCTCTGTGTATCCGAAGGAATCTGTAACTGCTGCCTTCATAGCTGCATTGATTGCTTCTACTGTTACGGAGTCTGTGTCGTCCTTTACGATAGCATCAAGGATTGTGATGGAGCCTGATGGAACAGGAACTCTCATAGCGTTTCCTGTCAGCTTGCCAGCGAGTTCAGGGATTACCAGGCCGATAGCCTTAGCAGCGCCTGTGCTGTTAGGAACGATGTTTACAGCGCCGGCTCTTGCTCTTCTGAGGTCGCCCTTTCTCTGTGGTCCGTCGAGGATCATCTGGTCACCTGTGTAAGCGTGGATAGTTGTCATGAATCCTGTCTGGATCGGCTTATAATCATTGAGAGCCTTTGTCATTGGAGCAAGGCAGTTTGTTGTGCAGGAAGCTCCGGAAACGATTGTATCCTCTTTTGTCAGGACATCATCATTTGTTCCGAATACGATGGTTGGAAGATCGTTGCCTGCAGGAGCCGAAATGAGAACCTTCTTAGCGCCGGCATCAATGTGAGCCTGGCTCTTAGCCTTCGATGTGTAGAATCCTGTGCACTCGAGAACGATATCTACGTCGAGCTCGCCCCAAGGAAGCTTGGATGCATCAGCCTCAGCGTAGATCTTGATGAACTTGCCGTCTACTACGATGCCGTCCTCAGCTGCTTCTACTGCAGCGTCGAATTTCTTCTGAACACTGTCATACTTGAGCAGGTGTGCAAGCATCTTAGGGCTTGTAAGGTCATTGATCGCTACGATGTCGATGTCCTTGTCAGCATAGATCTTTCTGAATGCCAGTCTTCCGATACGTCCAAATCCGTTAATAGCTACTTTCATTAGTAATTCCTCCTCTGGATCTTCTCGATCCCTGCGATCTTCCGACCGCTAGTTTAAACAACATATTAATCTCCGTTGTTAGTGCGCCTCGTATTAGGCACATTTACGGTTTGATTTTACCATTATAATTCTAAGTTCACAATGATAAGAGCTAAATTATGCAAATAAATACTTTATTCGCCCAGATCACTCCTGATCACCTTGCCCAGGTTCCACACATGAGCAGCCTTGCGGGCAGCATCGGCCCTCTCCTCAGGGCTGTTGTAAGCGAATTCTCCGGTCTGCGAGCCGCAGTCCATGCATGTTACAGTCCAGCACCAGCCGTTCCCGTCATCGAGGAACCCGGCTCCTCCGCAGTATGGGCAGCCCATCAGTTCGATCTCTTCATAAATGTCCATAATGACCTCCGTTTTTATATTTTTTCGCTGCAGGACCTGCCTGCTGCGTTTTTTCA
>JAFVPI010000057.1 GCA_017505405.1 Mogibacterium sp. | reverse complement strand
TTCGATCCTGAAGGATACAATGGCAGCTTTCGGTTCAGGCGCCCTGCCCGGCCCACTGCCTGACACCTCATCCATCACATGGGACGGTCTGGCATCCAGGCTCCTCTCAATATGCTCATGATCAGCAAAGCATATGAACTGACCCGTACAGTCAGACAAAAAAGTCAACTGACCGCATTAAGTCAGACCGTAAGATCTGACTTGTGCAGATCAGTTTTTTTCAGTGTATTACCCCGGACATTTTTCAGCAGAACCGCTTCTCTGCGGCACATAGAAAACCCTCATTAAGTTCATTAATCTTTCACGATTATTCCGGCTTCATATGTTAATATGTTAACCAATAAAAAAGGAGCATACAATGGACAGAGATCAGGCAGCGACATTGATGACGAAAGCTCTTAAGGGCTTTCACGGAAAATTCAAGAGGATGTACGGCCAGCTTTGCGTGCGTGTTGATGCATACACCTTCCTGAGTACCGGAGGCAACAAGATTCTTGCTGAGATCACCAAAGACAGCTATGAGCTTTGCGACATCAGTTCGGGCGAGCTGGGTGAGATCTTTACAAAAAGAAGTGATATCAATGCGATCCTTTTCGGCTGCACGCCTGATGCTGTTACAGTGTCCGAAAAAGCTGATGTCATTCCTGTTACACTCGAAGACCTGGCCAGGCTAACCGGTTCGGAGCTCAAGGTCATCCCGGACGCCTCTGCTGCAAACATCCTTGCAGCTCTGAAAGACTCCTCTGTCTGCCTCATCAGGGGCACCGGCGTTATAGCTGTCGGCACAAACTGCAGAAAAGCCGTTGCAGGAGCCCACATAGTTGAAAAAGCCTGTGAAGCAGAAGTCCATGGTGAAATGCTCGGAGGTACCGTGCCAATCGAAAAAGCCCTCGCTGATGAATTCAGAAAGGACTTCGTTTCAGATTATATCAATCGTAATGAGGAGCAAAACGCAGAATACGTCAAGTATAACGAAGAAGAGTTTGCGATCAGAGGAAGCCTCATCGATCACGGCAAGGAGCTCGTAAGACGCGACCTCTCATACGGATCATGGGGAAACCTTTCAGTCAGGCTGAATGAAGATGAGATGCTTATCACACCTTCATCGATGGATTACTTCAGCATCAGGATGGATGACGTCGTAAAGGTAAACATACACACCCTTGAGTACGGTAATCAGCGCATCCCGAGTACCGAAGTCAGGATGCATGCCGCAGCTTACAGGGAGCTCCCTGACTGCAAAGCCATTATCCAGACCAGATCAAACGCCATAAGCGTATTCGCCGCCTGCGAAGCGGGCTTTGCGCTTGGCGCAGGAGGCCTCCAGGGAATGATCGGTGATGTGAAGGTCACTGACTATGCGCTCCCGGGTTCTGAAGAACTCGCAGATTCGGTGGTATCCACATTCAGGGATACTCACGCCTGCATCATCCCTCACCACGGAGCGGTATTTTACGGGCCGTCGCTCGAGGTGGTCCTTGCTGTAGCCGAGGCTGTCGAGATGAAGGCGCGCAACCTTCTTTCTTTCGACTCAGTTCTCTGACTGCTCCAGATTGTTTTTATATTCCCCATAGCTGAAGAACACAAGGCCGATCCAGATAATGGCAAAGGAAATCACCTGCACCCTGTCGATCGGCTCTTTATATGCAAAGATACCGAGCAGAAGCGTGATCGTAGGACTTATATACTGAGCCAGTCCGATCACGAAGAGAGTCACCTTCTTGGCTGCGCTGCCGAAGAGAGCTATCGGTATGAGCGTGATGAGTCCGCTGAGATACATGAGCGCATACTTGCCCGGCACGCCGAGGCTCAGCGCGCCTGTCCCCTTCGTCTCTATGTAAATGATTGCCATGAGCGCCGGCACGGCGTAAAACATGGTCTCATAAACAAGTTCAATAAGCGGCGGCCTGTCCGTCGCCTTTTTTATGGCAGAATAGCATGCCCATGTGAATGCCAGACCGAGAGCGACTCCCGGTATCTGGCCGTAATGGATCAGCATTACTACGATTGAGACCAGGGCAAATCCCATCGCAGTCAGGTTATATTTTGTAAACCTTTCCTTAAATATCACAACACCGAAAAGACAGATGACGATCGGTTCTATGTAGTACCCTATCGAAGCCTGTATCATGTGGCCGGTCGTCATGGCCCATATGTACGTGCTCCAGTTAGCCGTGAGAAGCAGACCTGCCGCCAGGTATCTGCGGAACACGCCTTTTTCTTTCAGAGGTTCCCATATCTCCTGTCTCGAATATCTCATCCTGGCTGCCGCATATGAAAACACGAACATCGTCACGATGCGGTAAAGGATGATTATCCACGACGGGATAGGCACCAGCGCCCGCCAGTACACCGGACATACTCCCCAGAACAGCTGGCATGCCAGAACACATATGAGACCGGTCCTGTAATCGTTTTTACTTTTGTCCTTTATCCCAATGCTCTTTTCGTCCATCAAAGCATGCTGCCCTTACAGGCCAAGCACCTCCTCAACAAGTCTTACGGCGATCTTGATGCAGTCATCACACGATGTGAATGCCTTGCCGTCATTGCCGGTCTTGATCTCCTTGCAGATCAGAGCTCCTGCGCGCTCAACGAATTTCTTCTGCATGATGCCCGCGATCCTTGTCGTCTTTGCCTTCGTCAGTCCGGCCTGCTCCGTATTACCGTCGCTGTGAACGAGTCCGGCAAGCATGGCGGCTCCGCTGATCGCTCCGCAGACTCCCTGCGATGTGCCCATACCTGCTCCGAAACCTTCGCCCATCTTATAGAGCAGGGATTCATCGATCCCCACCTCATCAGCAAATACGCATACCACCGCCTGGCAGCAGTTAAAACCGTTTCTGTGCTTCGCGGAAGCCAGTTCAGCTCTGTCCATATTTTGTCCTCCAGTCTTAATAATTGATCTACGACGAATATGATACCACATTTTTTGCAACACTTTGCCCTTTTTAAGATACTATATAAATGAGAGCTCTTAATAAGCATCTTTATTATCTGAATGAGGAAGACCAGATGGATGAAAAACTGATCAATGAAGCAATAGCCGGGAGCAAGGAAGCATTCTGCTCACTCTACGGCCAATATAAGGACAGGCTGTACCGCTACGCGCTTTACAGGCTCGGCGATCCGACTGAAGCTGAAGATGCCGTAAGCGAATGCGTGCTCGCCGCATGGCAGCGCATCGGCAGCCTGAGAAGCGAAAAAGCCTTCGGATCGTGGATCTTCAGGATCCTTTCTAATTGCTGTGCCTCGAGGATCAGGGAAATAATCGGTACACGCGAAAGCCTCGGGCATATTTATGAAGCAGGTACAGCCGGGGTATCCCCTCCCGCTTCTCTTTCCATCGAGCTGACCGAAGCTCTTTCACAGCTCGGAGAAGAAGAACGCAACATAGTATTGCTTAACATAATCGGCGGGCTGAACAGCACGGAGATATCCGCACTCACAGATCTTGCCCCGGGAAGCGTAAGATCGAAGCTTTCAAGAAGCCTCGCAAAGATGCGTGAGTTCTTATCATAAGGAGTATCAAAATGAGCAAAGACCATGAATATATAAAAGAACTGTTTGACAGTGACGGCATCAAAGCTCCGGAAAGCCTTTCTGAAGAGAACATGCTCGCCATGCTTAATGCCGCAGAAGAAAAACAGCCGGCTGAGACACAGACGGAAAAGCATTTTGAACCGAAGCGCGCCAAGGCACGTCCTTCAATGAAGAGGTGGATAGCAGTGGCTGCAGTCGCAGTCATCGCAGTCTTCGGGATCAGCGGACTCAGGGATATACTGACCGGCCCGCCGGATACCGCTCTTGTAAGCGGCGAGCTTTATACTTTCAAAAGTGAAAGAGAGATCGAAAGGCTCCTCAAAAGCATGGACAGCAGTCCGGATCACGGCCCTTTCAGACTGGGCCGCCAGTACGCTGAAGAAGAACTTGTAGAATACGAAACAGCTCCCCTCGGGGATTCGGCAAATGCTACCGGTGAAGCCAGTGATTCCATGACTGCAAAGTCTTCGGATGCCGGCGGACACTCGGAGACATACCTTCAGGTGGATGATGTTGACGAAGCGGATATCGTAAAGACCGACGGCAAGTACATTTACTGCGTGACAAACAGCCGTGAGGTCATCATTCTCTCTGCAGAGGATGGAAAGACTAAAAAGCTCTCCACTATCGGAAGCAGCGGGATCGAAAACTACATCAACGACATTTATGTAAAGGGTGATAAGCTGATCACAGTCGGCACTATATATAAAAACGACAGTGACGAGTCCTCTTCAGGCATAGTCGTATACGATATAAGCGACAGGAGCAGGCCGGAAGTTCTGTATGACTTCAGCCAGACAGGAAACATACTCTCGAGCCGCATGGTCGGAGACTATGTATACCTTGTTACCAATGACTACGTTTACAGAGGAGGCCGTGCGGTACCTGCCTGCGGAAGCGCGGAAAGCTACAGGGATCTTGAAGCAACGGACATCTGCTGTGTTCCGGATCCTCATACCACTTCATACATAGTGCTCAGTGCTGTCGATACATCCTCAGGCAGCCAGGGCAGATCAGCAACAAAAGCAGTCTTTGGGGCAAGCGATGAGATCTACTGCAATGATCACAACCTCTATTCTGCAACCACTGAGTGGTCCGGCGACAGTGACACGATGTACACCCGCATCGTCCGTGCTAAGCTCGACGGTCTTAAGGTGAAGGTCGAAGCCACTGCAAAGGTCCGCGGCTATGTTGATTCCCAGTTCTCGATGGACGAGCGTGACGGATACTTCCGTATCGCCACCACATCGCAGCGAGCAGGCATGGATGTGAACAATCTGTACGTGCTGGACTCAAAGCTTAAGGAAACCGGCAAGGTGACCGGATTTGCCCGCAACGAGAGCATCAAGGCTGTCCGCTTCATCGGAGAAAAGGCATATGTGATCACATACAAGGCGATCGATCCGCTCTTCATAATCGACCTGTCGGATCCTGTAAGCCCGCGCATCGAAGGCGAGGTCATGATCGACGGCTTCTCCACCCTGCTCATACCTGTGAGCAATGACAGGCTGCTGGGCATCGGTCATGCTACAGGTGACAACGGCTACGGCGGAGAGTACGACAGCGGGCTCAAGCTTGCCCTCTTCGACATATCCGATCCGTCTGAGCCAAAGGTTCTCGACAGCAAGGAATTCAAGGACATGTCGAGCATCGCGCAGTATGATCATCATGCGCTGATGGTCAACAGTGAGGCAGGATATTTCGCGATCCCGTATGAGGTATGGAATTACGATGAGCAGGATGTTATCGAGATCATAGAAGACGCAGAGGAACCTTCGGACGTCACCGATGCTGAAGAAGCTGAGACCGACACAATTTACGAGCCTGAATACACATATGATACAGGTGTGCTGCTCTTCAGGGCCGGCGACACCATCAGTTCAGTCGATAAGCACAGACTTGACGGTTCTGCGGTCTGCAGAAGCGTATACATAGGTGACTGGGTATATGCCCTCGATAACAACGGAAACGTACAGAGCTTCAAACCGGCATTCTAAGTATATTTGCAATAGTAAACCCGTGATAGTAGAATATATGCGATCATGGCTTACGACGGAATCATTACATATGCAGCTGCAAAGGAATTAAAAGAACGTATCGTGCCCGGCAAAGTAGAAAAAGTCTACCAGCCGGGTCCCGAGGATCTTTTGGTGCACATCCACACCCAGCGTGGGAATGTGCGCCTTTTCATTTCCTGCAACAGCAGCGCTGCCAGGGTCTGCCTGACTGAAGGCAGTTACACGAATCCCGAGCAGCCTCCTACATTCTGCATGCTTCTCAGAAAGCATCTGCAGGGAGGACGCATAACCGATGTGCGGCAGAAAGATGCCGAGCGCATTATTGAAATAGACATCGAAGCCCAGAACGAACTCGGTTTTTCTGTATGCCGCAGGCTCATAGTCGAGATAATGTCGAAGCACAGCAACATAGTGCTCATCGACATCGAGAGCGGCAAGATAATCGACGCCATAAAGCGCATTTCCATAGATGTGAACAGATACCGTCAGCTGCTTCCGGGCATGATATATAAGTACCCTCCTGCACAGGACAAGCTGCCGTTCAGTGAGGTGGATGCGGAAACGCCTCTCCCTCACGATGACCGCGCGCTCATGTCGCGCATAGCCGGGATCTCGCCTTCGATAAGCCGTGAGATGCTTGCAGGCTGCTACACCTCAAATGACGCATCCGTCATTTCCGTAGTCCCTGCCAGAAGGCTGCTTGAGATCATTGCTTCGATCGATGACGGCAGCGCTAAGCCGCGGGTATATGTCGATGAAGAAGGCACTCCTAGAGAGTTCCACATAACCTCTCTTACCGAATTCGAAGAGCTCGATAAGATTTTCTTCAATACCGTTTCGGAATGCATCGACTATTATTTTACGAACCGCGTTGCCTCCAACATGGTGCGCCAGAAGTCAATGCCCCTTCTGAAATCGGTGCAGGCTTCTCTCAGCAAGGCGCTTCTCAAAAAGAAAAAGCTGTCGGAAGACCTTCTCAGTGCAGAGAATTCCGAGAAGTACAGGCTTTACGGGGAACTCCTCACGGCTAACCTGCACCTTATAAAGCCCGGTGACCGCAGAGTACGGGTCATCAATTACTATGACGGAAGCGGGATCGAGATCCCTCTCGACGAGAAGCTCTCCGCGTCTGCCAACGCGCAGAAGTATTTCAAGAAATACTCCAAGGCAAGGACCGCGATACACGAAAAGCAGGCCCAGCTTGAAGACAACGACAGAGACATCGAGTATCTCGAGTCCGTGATACAGAACATTGAGGCAGCTGACAGCGTTCCCCTGCTTGAATCCATAAGGGACGAGCTTGAGCAGACAGGTTATGTCAGGAGACGTCAGAAGGCCTCACAGCGAAAGAAAAAGAACCGCAGGCCGGAACCTCTTAAATACAGCTTAAGTGACGGCACAGAGGTCCTGGTTGGCCGTAACAACATTGATAATGACTGGCTCACAATGAAGTTTGCCTCAAAGACCGATGTTTGGATGCATACCAAGGACATACCGGGTTCTCACGTGATAGTCAGACTGGAGGATGGCCGCAATGTGAACGATCTGCCGGCCGGGCTCATATATGAAGCCGCATCGATAGCTGCGTTTCACAGTAAGGCGGCAGGCAGCGACAATGTACCTGTTGATTACGTACCGGTCAGATATGTAAAGAAGCCAAACGGTGCAAAACCGGGCATGGTGATTTTCACCCACAACCAGACAGTATATGTGACACCGAAGCTGCCTGATACAAAAAAAGAAAAGTAGTGAAATCCCTTTCCAAAAGGAGTACAATAGTCGTGCGCGATAAAAGCGCACGATTCACACGGTCTGTTAGCTCAGCTGGGAGAGCGCATGGGTCACAACCATGATGTCGCGGGTTCGAGTCCCTCACAGACCACCATAAAAGAGCGCTGAAGTCATTAAGATCTCAGCGCTTATTCTTTTATTTCAATAGTCAGACTGTCTTATCAGGCTCCTTTGTACTCGAAGATCATCATGGTTATGTCATCAAACTGAGGAGCATTACCGGCAAATCTGTCTATTTCTGTCTTTACTGTTTGCAGCAGGTCAGCGGTCTCAACATCACTGTTTCTGTTAAGGATCTCCAGCATTCTTTGCTCTCCCATGAGCTCCATGTTTTCATTGGTAGCTTCTGTGACTCCGTCTGTATAAACGAAAATGACGTCACCATAGCCGAGTTCGAATTCATGCTCCTTATATTCTAACCCTTCAAGGGTGGCCACTGCCGGTGAATGTCTGTATTTTATACTCTCGAAATCTCCACCTGCCCTTCTGAGCGCAGGATTCTCGTGGCCGGCATTGGCCGCTGTCCCTTTGCCCGTAGTGATATCTATCACGGCAAGCCATACTGTAACAAAGAGCCCTGTATCGTTGCCTTCAAGAAGCTGCATGTTGACACGCTCAAGCGCCTCCCCCGGACTGCGCCCGGCCTGTCTGCCAGCAATCTGTCTATCCGTTTGAACATGTGCATATTTTATCAATTTTTTGTCTCCCTTTGCACTCAAAATCATTGAATGACGACCCTTGTCAATAGTATTATGGTATCCATGAAAAGATTTATTTATCCTTTGATAGCAGCAATCGTCATAATTCTCGATCAGTTCACAAAATATCTCGTGAGAGCAAACATGCAGCCCGGCGACAGGATCCCTGTCATCGGTGACTGGATGAGCATTTATTATGTGCAGAACACCGGAACAGCATTCAGCATGTTCAGCGGAAATCAGTTTGTCACTGTTTTTCTTACATCTGCGCTTATCATCTTCTGCATCGTTTTCATAGTAAAGGAAGCCCGTGACGGACAGAAGATAATTCCCGTCCTCTTCACTTTCGTTGCCGCAGGCGGAATATCCAATATGATAGACCGGCTCACGCTGGGCTACGTGACTGACATGATATCATGCGGCAGTTTTGCCGTATTCAACGTCGCAGACATAGGCGTTACCTGCGGATGCATTTTCACAATGATCGCGCTTCTGATCCTGTATAAAGATGAGAGCAAGGAGGCTTAGATGTCAGATTATATTCTTACGGTAAAAGCCTCTGCTGATGATTCCGGATCAAGGCTGGACGCTTTCATAGGTTACAACACCGATGAACTCTCAAGGAGCTACGCTGTAAAGCTTATCGAAAAAGGCCGTGTAAGCGTTAACGGTGAAACCGTTACTTCAAAGAAGCGCGCGGTTTCTGAAGGTGATACTGTAACGATAGACATGCCTGAGCCGGAGCCGCTGGAGATAAGCGCCGAGAACATCCCTCTCGACATAGTCTATGAAGATGAGGATGTCGCAGTGATCAACAAACCCCGCGGCATGGTTGTACATCCGGGACCCGGGAATCCCTCCGGCACTCTTGTAAACGCTATAATGTATCACATGGGTGATTCGCTGTCATCCATCAACGGCGTCATTCGTCCGGGCATAGTACACAGGATAGATAAGGACACGAGCGGACTTCTTATGATAGCCAAGAATGACAAGGCGCATGAGTCGCTCGCAGCACAGCTGAAGGAGCACAGCGTCACCAGAGAGTACACCGCTCTGGTATACGACAACATCCGCGAAGATGAGCTTACGATCGACGAACCGATCGGGCGCGATGAGCGCAACCGCATGCGGAATGCCGTAAACGGCAGCGGCGCAAGAAACGCAGTCACTCACATTAAGGTGCTCGAACGCTTCGGAAAATACACGCTCGTAAGGGCAAAGCTGGAGACCGGGCGCACACATCAGATAAGGGTCCACATGACATATCTTCACCACCCTCTTGTCGGGGATGAGCTGTACGGGCCACGCAGTCAGTCCGCAAAGATCGAGGGGATAGAAGTGCACGGTCAGCTGCTTCATGCAGGCACCCTCGGATTCATCCATCCTTCGACCGGAGAATACCTTGAATTCCATTCGGAGCTCCCTGCAGTATTCGAAAACGTGCTTGCAAAACTAAGACATTAAAAAAACCGGCGGATGCCGGTTTTCTTTTTTTATTCAGTTGTTTTCTACTCACTTATGTCCTGGTTGAAATCAAATTCGACTTCGCTTTCTGCTTTCTCAACGGCAGGCTCTGCCTTCTTAACGACAGGCTCCACTTTTTCAACCACAGGATCCTGAGCTTTCTGCTCAACAACGTCGAAGTTGACTGTCTTTGCCTGACGTGCTTCGCCGGTGCGTTTGTCGCCTTCACCGTAAGGTCCGAAGTAGCTGTACTGGCTGCTGAACCCGGTTATGCAGTAGAAGACCGGTGCAAGGAATGTGTATCCCCATGCCCAGGTATCAGGCTGGCCGTACGCCCTGGCTGTAGCCTTTCCCATCTGATATGCAAAATAGAAGTACATGAACCATCCGACGATCGGTACGATAACGATGAAGAGCCTCAGCCAGTACCATGGGTTGTTCATGACCTTTTCGCAAAGCTTATACTGGTTATAGAACGGTACAAAACCTATCCATCCAGGCTCCCCGGCTTTTTCGAACATCTTCCAGAGTCCGACAGCCATTATGATATACCAGATCCCTGATGAACCTGATGTTGCAGAGCTGTTCTGTTCTGCGTATGCCAGTAATGAATCCATTTTTGTCTCCTTTTCTTATGATTATTCTCCGATATCCCTGATCCTATTGCTCATTAGGATCGTTTTCAACTATACGCCTGATCGCTTCCCTGTCGGCTGCGCGCTGCTCCTCAAGCTTTTCATAATCGTTTGCCTGCTTGTCGAGCAGAGCTTCTCCGAGCTGCTTTGCTCCTGTGATGAGAAGCGCTCCGCCTGCAACGCCATACGCAATTATCTTAAGAAGCGCTCCGCCGAGATTTTTGCCTGAAGCTGCGTTCAGATTATCGATCCCTGTTTTATTGCTTGCCATCCTAAGTCCCTCCTTAGATGTTAATTTAACCATGTAATTATAGCACAGAATAATGCAGATCATAAATATCTGTTCTGCGTGCAGAAAGAAGCGGCAGTCTTTGTCTCACTTCATCCACATAGTCCAGGTCTATTTCTGTAATTGCATGACCTTCTTTCTCATCCATCTGCATAAGCACCCTTCCCCACGGATCGGTGATTATTGAATGTCCATATGCCTTATAACCAGCGTCAGGATCATGCGCAGCCGCAGTGCCTACCATGTATACCTGGTTTTCTACTGCCCTCTGGCGGAATGCCAGCTCCCAGTGAGCCGGTCCCGTTGTCATGTTGAACGAAGCAGGATTGAATATGACCTTTGCACCTGCGAGAGCCGGGATCCGTGAACTTTCAGGGAACCTGATATCGAAGCAGATGTTTACAGCCATTCTGCACCACTCGGTCCCGAATGTATCAAAACTGCTGCCGGCAGTAAGGGTGTCGGACTCCTTGAATACCTGTTCACCGTGTGCATATATGTCGAAGAGATGCACCTTGCGGTGCTTGCCTATCTGTCTGCCTTCCCTGTCAAACACATAGCAGGTATTGTAGATGTGACCGTCTTCCCCAAGCTCGGGTATGGATCCTCCGACCATGTATACACCGTTTTTGCGCGCTATCGTTGACATTGCAAGCCAGCTGTCACCCTGCTCAGGTTCAGCGTTCACAGGAAAGAGATCTGTCTGATACGGGCTGTTCCATATCTCAGGCAGGCTTATGATATCTGCGCCTTCGGCCGCCCCGCCGGCGACCAGTTCGGCCAGTCTCTCTATATTCTCATATTTGTCTTCGTACACCTTCAGCTGAAGGCTCGCGATCTTTATGCTGTGCATAGTACAGTACCTCTTCTATAGAAATGATATTATAGCTGTTCCTGCGAGCATGAGCAGCATGCCGGCAATCTTTTTGAGCGTTATCGGTTTCTTTTTTATGCCGAGGAAGCCCGTGGCGTCTATCACGAGTCCGATGACCATCATTCCGATCAGGTTCAGTATCGTGACAAGTCCTGTTCCCAGCACCGGTGCAATGGCAGCGTTCCCGCTCACCACGGTAAGGGCAAAAAGACCTCCCGTCACCATAAACGGTCTGAACTGTACTTTCTCTGCTGCAGGCTCATCGAATATGCCGCTCCTGCCCCTGAGCAGTGTCAGGACCGCCATCACCGTCAGTGTGGAGAGAATGGCTACAGACATTGAGATCAGAGTAGCTTTGCTTACGGAATCAAGCACGAGTCTGAGTGCTCCGTTTACAGCTACCTGGACAGCACACGCTATCCCGGCTGTGAATGACAGCACCATATACAGCACAGGCATCTGTCCGCCGGATCCGGTCCCGTCCTTTTTTTCGCGTGTCACAAGCATAAGCCCGCCAAGCACCATCAGCGCTCCTGCCAGACGTATAATTGACATTCTCGCTTCTTCAGAGCCGAACAGTGCAAAGTGGTCTATGACAAGACCGGTAAGCACCTGCCCGAAATTCACTATCATTGCGTTTCCCGCGGCACCCAGCTTAGGCACGCACAGGATCCCCATAGTCACAATTATGATCGCACAGACTCCTCCGAGCCATATCCAGGGCGGATGCTCAGCAACATCACCGAGAGGAATGGAAAACCGATGCTCACTGATAATAATAAAAGCGGCGAGGATCATCCACGCCACTGTAAAATTCAGGCCCGCAACAATGAAAGGAGATCTGAAGAATTTTCTTGACTCCGTATTGATGCTCGCTTGCATCGTTGTAGCTATGCCGCCTATTACGCCTATTGCTATGGCCAGCATTGTTGCTTATTTGCCTATCCAGCTCTCATCGGACGGATCATCCCTGAAAGCCTTAAGTCTCGAAATGTCGTCAGCGGAAATATATCCGTTATCAGCGGCTGCCGCTATGACCTCATCGAAGTTTGTAAGTGAGACCCACTCGATCTCTGCTGCAGCCATGCGGTCAATGCCCTTCTTCATGCCGTAAGTCATGATGGAGATAACTCCAAGCACCTCTGCGCCGGCATCCCTGAGCACGTTCACAGTGTCTATGCAGCTTCCGCCTGTTGAGATCAGATCTTCAACAACCACGACTTTCTGGCCCGGCTCGAGCCTTCCCTCGATCTGATTGCCTCTTCCGTGATCCTTGGCACCCGATCTTACATATCCCATAGGAAGTCCCATCAGATGCGCAGTGATCGCTGCGTGCGCGATTCCCGCTGTTGCTGTTCCCATGAGGACTTCCGCTTCAGGAAATCTCTCACTGATCGTAAATGCAAGCGCCTCCTCAACATCGGTCCTCACATCCGGAGCCGTAAGAGTAAGCCTGTTATCGCAGTAGATAGGGCTCTTTATGCCGCTTGCCCACGTAAAAGGCTCCTCCGGTCTCAGGAATACGGCCCTGATCTTGAGCAGATCTTCGGCTATCAGTCTTTTGATATCAGTATTCTTATCCATCTTGTCCCCTGTCCTTTAGAGAAATTCTTCCTTGCATCTTGTATATGCATCGATTGGTCTGTCCGCAGCCGTGATAGGTCTTCCTACCACGATGTAATCTGACCCGGCCAGCTTTGCCTGTGCAGGTGTCATCACCCTCTTCTGGTCATCATTTGTATTATCTACGAACCTGATTCCCGGTGTCACGGTAATGAAATCCGCGCCGCATGCCTCATGTATCTCCGCAGCCTCATATGCTGAGCAGACTACACCGTCAAGCCCTGCTTTCTTAGCATTCATAGCATACTGTTTTACTACCTCATCCATCGGCTTATCGATCAGGAGCTCATTGTGCAGAGTCTCACTGTCAGTCGATGTCAGCTGGGTAACGGCGATCAGTTTCGGCTTATCTGCATACCTTGCAGCTCCGAGCATAAGGCCTTCTTTTGCAGCCTTCATCATTTCGATCCCGCCGGAGGCATGGACATTCACCATGTCAACTCCGTATCCACCGATTACCTGCATGGCCTTTTTTACGGTATTCGGAATATCGTGGAGCTTGAGATCAAGGAACACTTTGTGTCCCCTGGCCTTGAGCTGCCTTATCATTTCCGGGCCTTCTGCATAGAAGAGCTCCATGCCGATCTTTGCATACGGCCTGCCGGCTCCGAAGCCGATATCATCGCAGCTGACGACTTCATCTCTTACCCTTGTGAGCCTGTCCAGAAACTTTATCGTTTCATCAGCGCACTTAAAATCGCAGGCGATTATCACGTCCCTCTCATTAGCCATATTACACCTCATTTACACTTCTATATATTAATCTCTCTTATCACTACACCGGAGGAGCATGTCCTCCGATGATCAATGATCTCTTCACTGCGGCCGTGCCGCTCTGATCTGTGAGACCATTCTATAAAACCATTATACAGTAAAACTGTCGATTCCGTACTTTTTCATTGCATCCGGCAGATCACGAACGATATTTCTTGATGCATACGGATCCACCAGATTTGCAGCTCCTACCTCTACGGCAGACGCGCCTGCCATCATCATCTCGAGCACGTCCTCCGCCGATGATACGCCTCCCATTCCTATCACCGGGATATTAACTGCCTTTGCCGTCTGATAAACCATCCGAAGAGCCACCGGGAATACGGCCGGTCCCGACAGTCCGCCTGTGACGTTTGCCAGTAACGGCTTCCGCGTCCGCAGATCGAACCTCATACCCATAAGCGTATTTATAAGGCTTATGCCGTCGGCACCTTCCGTTTCACATGCCCTTGCGATCTCAGTTATGTCTGTCACATTAGGCGACAGTTTCATGATGATCGGCTTGTCAGTCATCCAGCGCACGGCCTTCACTACTTCTGCGGCCATTTTCGGATCCGTCCCGAAGCTCATTCCCCCTCCGTGCACGTTAGGACAGCTGATATTGATCTCGTACCAGCCTATCATGTCAGACACGGATGATCTGTCGAGCCTTTTCACTACTTCCGCGTATTCGTCGGTCGAAAAGCCGCTGACGTTAGCCATCACAGGCTTGCGGAACACTCTCTCAAGCTTAGGGAGTTCTTCCCTGATGACGTCGTCAACTCCAGGATTCTGCAGGCCTACAGAATTGAGCATACCTGCCGGACACTCCGCTATGCGCGGAGTATCATTGCCGAATCTCGGATCCAGTGTGGTGCCCTTGAATGAGAAAGTTCCGAGGCAGTTTATATCGTAAAGCTCTGCGAATTCATACCCGTAGCCGAAAGTTCCGGATGCCGGTATTACCGGATTGTCGATGGTGATGCCGCAAAGATCGACTTTTGTATCTACCATAGTATCTCCTCCGTTCTCAGCACCGGGCCTTCCTTGCATATCCTCTTGTTGCCGTTTCTGGTTTTTGTGCTGCAGCCCATGCAGGCTCCGAAGCCGCAGCCCATGCGCTCCTCAAAGCTCATCTGACCGCTGATGCCGGCTTTTTCATACACTCTCTCATATACAGCCCTCAGCATAGGCTCAGGTCCGCATGTATAGAAGTGCGTGAATGTCTCTCCCTGATTTACCAGCTCCCTGAAAGCATCAGTCACGAAGCCGCGGACACCGCAGCTGCCGTCAGCTGTTGCCACCACGACGCGTGCTCCGAGTTTTTCGAACTCATCTACATAATAGATCTCATCCTTGCTGTTGAATCCGAGTATCACTGTGACGTTCGCCTTTGTAATGCAGCGCGCCAGAAGATACAGCGGCGGTATTCCTACTCCCCCGCCGATCAGAAGCGGATGGTCTCCGGCATCGCTTATGTCATATCCGTTTCCCAGCCCTGTAAGCACATCAAGCTCCGCTCCGGGCGTCAGACATGTCATCTCCTCCGTGCCATGGCCGAGCACTTTATAAATGATGGTTATCCCTTCCTTACGGGCATCGCATATGCTTATGGGACGGCGAAGGAAATGCCCGTCAAGCTTTATGTTGATGAACTGCCCCGGCGCTCTTATGCCGCTCACATCTCCTGTCATCCTCATGAGCCAGGTCGTAGGCGTGAGCTTCCGGTTCTCTGTAATTGTAAAAAATCCCTGTTTCATTTGTCCGGCCTTTTAAGCGTCTATCGTTGAAATGGTTTGTGTCGTTTCTTCGAGCACATCGAGGAGCACGCTCACTGTATCGAGTGATGTGAACAGCGTTGCGTTGTTCTCACTTGCGCACTGCCTTATCAGAGCTCCGTCGTTTGCAGTTACATGGTCTCCCACCTTGCGGGTATTGATTATATAAGCGATATGACCCATTCGTATGGCCTCAAGGATCTCATCTGAGCCCTCGCTTATCTTCTTCAGCTGTCTGGTCTTTATTCCGTTCTCCCTGAGGAATCTTGCAGTGCCGGTAGTGCCCACAATATTGAATCCCAGATTATAGAAGCGGCGGATCAGCGGCAGGGCCTCTGCCTTGTCGTCTCCTGCAAGTGTTGCAAACACAGTGCCGTAGTTGCGGAGCTTGGTGCCTGATGCAGTAAGAGCCTTGTATAGCGCCCTGTTCAACTTATTGTCGTATCCTATCGCTTCACCTGTGGATTTCATCTCAGGCGAGAGATATGTGTCGAGACCCTTGATCTTATTGGAACTGAATACCGGTACCTTTACGTAGTACCTCTTCTTCTCCTCAGGATAAAGGTCGAAGATGCCCTGCTCCTTGAGTGATTTGCCGAGCATTACTTCAGTCGCTATGTCGGCCAGACTGTATCCGGTCGCTTTCGAGAGGAACGGGACCGTCCTTGAAGATCTCGGATTGACCTCGATTATATAGACTTCCTCATTCTGATCTACGATGAACTGTATGTTGTAGAGTCCGATTATGCCGATGCCCGGGCCGAGCTTCTTTGCATACTGAAGGATCCTGCCCTTCACCTTGTTGCTTATCGAAAATGCAGGATACACCGAGATGGAATCGCCCGAATGTACTCCGGTCCTCTCGACCAGTTCCATTATTCCCGGAACGAACACGTCGCGTCCGTCGCAGACTGCATCGACTTCGACTTCCTTGCCCAGTATGTACTTATCTACCAGGACCGGTTTGTCTTCGTCTATCTCTACAGCGGTCTTGAGGTAATGTCTGAGCTGCGCCTCGTCGCTTACTATCTGCATAGCGCGCCCGCCGAGTACGAACGACGGTCTTACCAGAACAGGATAACCGATATCTTCAGCAGCCTTTACGCCGTCTTCGATCTTCGTTACAGCGTGCCCCGGAGGCTGAGGTATACCGAGCTCGTCCAGCACCTTTTCGAACCTGTCTCTGTTCTCTGCCCTGTCGATGGCCTCGCAGTCAGTTCCTATGAGCTTTACGCCCCTCTCCATGAGAGGTTCGGCAAGATTGATGGCCGTCTGTCCGCCCAGTGTCGCGATCACGCCCTCAGGATGCTCGAAATCGATGATGGCCATTACGTCTTCAACTGTAAGAGGCTCGAAGTAGAGCTTGTCTGCAGTCGTATAGTCTGTCGAAACAGTTTCAGGATTGTTGTTGATTATGATGGCTTCGTATCCAGCGCGTCTTATCGTCTGCACGGCATGCACGGTCGAATAGTCAAACTCTACGCCCTGTCCTATCCTTATAGGTCCGGCTCCGAGCACTATTATCTTTTTCTTGTCTGAAAGCCTTGATTCGTTTTCTCCCGTATATGATGAGTACAGATACGCTATGTACTTGCCGGTATGAAGAGTATTCACCATCCTGAATACAGGAACGATGCCGTTAGCTTTTCTCTTCTGGTAAACCTCTACCTCGCCCAGGTTCCACAGCCTCGATATCTCTCTGTCCGAGAATCCGATCACCTTCGCAGCCTTAAGAGTCTTTACATCATTGACGCGCTCCCTGAGGGTCTTCTCCATATCGATTATGGTTCTGAAGGCTTCAAGGAATATGTCAGTGATCATCGTAACCTTATGTATCTCAGCCACGCTGATTCCGCGTCTGAGAAGCTCGGCGATCGCGTACATGTTGTCGTCCTTGAACTCGGATATATAGTCCATGAGGTTGTTGCGGCTCATGCCGTCAAACTTGGCAAGATGCAGGTGGCAGACTCCTGTCTCGAGGGACCTTATGGACTTGAGGAAGCTCTCTGTGAGCGTGGATCCTATGCCCATCACCTCTCCGGTGGCCTTCATCTGTGTGCCCAGTACATTCGTGGCATCGCTGAACTTGTCAAACGGGAACCTCGGGAATTTGGCAACTATATAATCAAGGCTCGGTTCTGTCGATGCCAGCCCGCCGGCGACCTCGATCTCGTCAAGAGTCATTCCGAGCGCTATTTTTGCAGTAACTCTTGCGATAGGGTAACCCGATGCCTTTGATGCCAGCGCAGATGATCTCGAGACCCTTGGGTTGACCTCGATCAGATAGTATTCACTGGTCTCAGGATGCAGTGCGAACTGAACATTGCATCCGCCCTCTATCTTAAGCTCACGGATGATCTTGATTGCCGAGTCATTGAGCATCCTGAGGTCATGGTCATTCAGCGAAAGGATCGGAGCCACAACAATGGAGTCACCGGTATGGACACCTACGGGATCGACATTCTCCATGCCGCAGATGGTGATAGCCCTATCGGTGCCGTCGCGCATTACCTCGAATTCGATTTCCTTGTAGCCCCTTACGGATTTCTCCACCAGCACCTGATGCACCGGCGAAAGATTGAATGCATTGATGGCAATATCCTCGAGTTCCTTTTCGTCATTTGCAAAGCCTCCGCCTGTGCCTCCAAGCGTGAACGCCGGTCTCAGCACTACCGGATAGCCTATGTCCAAAGCAGCTTTCTTCGCCTCTTCTATGCTGTATGTGATCTCGCTCGGGATGACCGGCTCACCGATGGATTCGCACATTTCCTTGAAGAGCTCTCTGTCCTCGGCTCTTTCAATGGAATCTGCCGGTGTGCCCAGCAGCTTTACTCCGCACTCGGCAAGAACGCCTTTGCGTTCAAGCTGCATGGCCAGATTAAGTCCCGTCTGGCCTCCGATGCCCGGCACTATCGCGTCAGGTCTCTCATACCTGAGTATCTTTGCCACATACTCAAGTGTCAGAGGTTCCATGTAGACTTTATCTGCTATGGACGTGTCCGTCATGATCGTTGCCGGATTTGAATTGCAGAGTATTACCTCATACCCCTCCTCCTTGAGCGCAAGGCAGGCCTGAGTGCCTGCATAGTCAAACTCCGCTGCCTGACCGATAACGATCGGGCCGCTTCCTATTATAAGTACTTTTTTGATGTCTTCTCTTTTAGCCATTTACGTTCCCTTTTTTTCACTATATTTTATTGATCGAGCATTGAGCTGTATGCTATCTTTCCGTCACATACGGTAAGATAGTTTCTTCCCATCACTCTCCAGCCCTCGAAAGGCGTTGCCTTGCCCATCGAAAGCAGTTCTTCCTTTTCTATTGTCCACTCCTCGGTAAGATCCCATACTGAATAGTCGTTGCCCAGAGGTATGCCGAAGCGTCTGCGCGGGTTGTAGACCAGGAGCTGCTCCAGCCTGTCCATCGTAATGATGCCCGGCATCACCAGGTATGTGTATACCAGCGGAAATGCAGTTTCTATTCCAACAATACCGAACGCGGATTTTTCAAGTCCGCGGGATTTCTCTTCTGCTGAATGCGGCGCATGATCTGTTGCCAGACAGTCTATCGTTCCGTCGACTATGCCCTCGAGCAGTGCATCCCTGTCAGATGAATCGCGCAGCGGAGGGTTCATTTTCCACTTGCCGTCTTCTTTCAGCATGTTGTCATCGAGCAGAAGATAGTGAGGAGCAGTCTCGCAGGTGACGTCGACCCCGCTCTTCTTGGCATCCCTTATTATGCTGACGCTCTCTTTTGTGGAAATGTGGCAGACATGATATGCGCAGCCTGTCTCATCGGCAAGCTTCAGATCCCGTTCTATCTGGCGCCACTCAGACTCGGAGCAAATTCCCCTGTGCCCGTGCTCAGCAGCGTACTTTCCGTCATGTATATATCCGCCTTTAAGCAGACTGTTCACCTCGCAGTGAGCGGTTATTATCTTTCCAAGCGACTTCGCAGTCATCATTGCTTCTCTCATCATGCCGTCTGACTGCACGCCATGCCCGTCATCCGAAAACGAAATGCAGCTATCCGCCATTCCCGCAAGATCTGCTAGCACCTCGCCCTTTTGTCCCACTGTGATTGCAGCATAGGGATAAACATGGATGCATGCATCGCGGTCGATTATATCCTGCTGCATCTTCAGATGCTCTATGGAATCCGATACAGGAGCAAGATTAGGCATCGTGCAGACAGCAGTGTAACCGCCGTGCGCTGCAGCTTTAGAACCTGTCGCTATTGTCTCCTTATATGAAAAACCCGGCTCTCTGAAATGCACATGCACATCGCAAAAACCGGGTAATATGGTGTATGTTGAAGAGAGACCGATCCCCGCATCCCTCAGAATTTTTGTATCTATAGTTGGGCTGAAAGTCAGTTCTGTAGTTCCTGTTCTGTTCATCGACTGCCTCCTTTTCATTCAGTATAGTCTATCACGAAATGAAAGGAGTTATCAACGAAAAGCACCGCCCTGAAGCGCCTGTCAAATGATTTTTATTAGAAGCAAACGGCCGTCTTCCACTGTGATCTCTGCGCTTTTGCCGGGCAGGACTTCATTGCTGGTAGCGTACTGATAATCAGGACCGATAGATGCGCCGTCAAGCCCGAACTTTGCATTACGTATCGAAACGCCGCAGGCTTCGCCTTCAGGCGCTATAAGGGAAAAGAACGGGTATTTATCAACTACCGTTGCTCTTCCCGGGCGGATCGTTCCATCTTCATCTTTATATGATGAAATAAGCTCCATCTCTGAATAATCGTCAACGATCATTCCACGGCAGCCTCGGTTCGCAAGTGTCGTCAGAATATATACGTTCACCAGTGTGTGGTCCAGTCTGGCTCCCACTGCCCCGAGTAAGATGAAATCGCTGAATCCCCTCTTCATGCCTTCGCGGACAGCATATACCGTATCAGTATCATCTTTTGCAACAGGCAGAGTGATGGTCTCGACATCCATATGCGGATCATCATAGGAATCCCAGTCCCCTATTATAAGAGCCGGAGCCGCGC
>JAFVPI010000056.1 GCA_017505405.1 Mogibacterium sp. | reverse complement strand
TTTTATTCTCCCCAGAAGTGATAAGTTGCAGGGTCGAACATAACTATTGGTTCATCGTAATATCCCGTATGCATGCTTGGACATGCCTCGAAATACTTGTCATCTGCTTCAGAGTATACCTTCATATGAATATCGTACCACTCAGGTGTACCTGTTTCATAATCACCATAGCAGTTATGCAGCGGATAGTCTAAGTCTTTTCCAAATTCTACAAGAATTGCCGGAGAAGTATATGAATTAAGTCTTTTTGTTTTCCAAAACGGAACACCTTCATCTGATATTAAAAATATATAGCCTTTTCCATCACCCGGTAAAGAGCCTACAGGAACTTTGTAATAACTGAAGTTCCGTCCATATTCGCCGGTAGTGTTGCCATAAAGAATATAGTCACATATTGCCTGCATTTTTTCCGCATTTGTCATGGATGGCTTCGCAGCTTCAACTTCTTTAATTATAGATTGTCTCCATGCTTTTTCTTCCGCATTCCAGTCTCTTAGATATACAGGTATTTCTTTAACGATTCTCTCACTATTTGTATCAAGAGAATACTCACTAATAATAATAGTGCAGCTTCCCGTGCATGCCGGTTGACAACTATAGAGTTCGCCATTTAGCTTTGATACATCTAAATCCTCATAACGATCCCCACTGACAGTTCCACCGCCCAGATTACATTTTTTGCCATTGGAATCCAAGATGTATATTAAGTATCCAAAGTCATTTGTATTATTAGTCTCCAGATAAAATACGGTTCTGCCACCTCCCTCAGCGATTTCTTTGCCATCAAAATTCCAGGTTTCACTATTTCCATATGGTTCATTGAGGAAATGAACATTGTAATAGTAATCTGATTGCGAAACCGAAATATCTTCCGCCGAGGCAGCGAAAGAAGTATAGTACGTTATATCTTCGGTTGCTGCTCTTACCCCAGGGAACCATCCGGCAAATGTATACGTCCAGGTAAAATTCTCCTCTTTATATGAGTTTTTTGTTGGGGTTGGGCCGTTATATGTTGGAACCTCCCCTTCATTTACTTCATCAATTTCCAGAACATCACCAGTCCCGCGATCTACCCATTTGATTGTAAATGTATGTAAATCCTTCTGCAGGTATTGCGCTTGATATGATACATCTTCCATTACCGGAACAATATCGGGAGACCATCCCTTAAATACATATCTATAAGTATCATCCGATGGCCTTGCAGGAGTTTTTCCTGCATAAGCCGGTGTGACCCCTGCGTTTACTGTATCCGTTTTTATAACTGTGCCGTCCCAGTTTTTCCACGTAACAGTAAACACGCTGTTCTTATCCACAGTATTATACTGGGCTGTGTAAACAGCATCTGCGAATGCCGCCGTTACTGCCGGAGACCACCCCTTAAATATATACATATTCTCCGTATCTTCAGAACGGGATGGGGTGCCTGGATATATCGGTTTGGTTCCTTGTTTTACTATATCTGTTCGTAAAGTTGTGCCGTCCCAATCCTTCCAGGTAATTGTGTATCTTGGAGTAGCTTTAAATTGTGCAGTATATGTAGCATCACCATTTGCTGCAACTACTGCCGGAGACCATCCTGTAAAATCATAACTATTATCATCAGCTGCCCTTTTCGGGGTACCGCTATAGGATGGCACTTCACCTGCTTTAACAGTACTTGTCGCGAGAACCTTGCCGTTCCAGTTTACCCATGTAATAGTATAGGTTGTCTGAGCAGAATCGGAATTGTCATTGCCGCCCGTGCTGTCATTATTGCCTGTATCACCAGTATCTGTCGGAGTCGACGGAGCCGGAGCCGCTGCGGTGTGGATCGTCACAGCATTGGATTTCTTCTTGTATGTGTATACAGCTTCCTTCCTGCTCTTGCCGCGATACTTCTTGGCAGGCTTTTTCTTCTGCCACTTTTTGGTCTTCTTGTTGAACCACATCTTCACAGTCTTCTTCGTATATGTCTTTATCTGATACGTATAAGCCGTGCCTGCCTCAAGATCCTTGTCAGTAAATGCAATCTTCTTTGTGTTGAAATGCTTCACAGGTTCGCCGTCCCTGAACACGGCATAGCCCTTGCTTGGGCTTTTGATCTTGTTCCACTTCAAATTCACTTGCGTCTGTCCGCTGACCGCTGCCTGGAGAGTGATATTCTTCGGCAGTTTCTTCTTCTTCGCAAGAGCATTTGCTTCGAGATTTCCTGCAAGGAAAGGCAGTCCCGAGAAAGCCACGCAGAAGGCAAGGAATATTGCTATTGCTTTTGAAAGTCTGTTTTTCATTGTTTCTCACATATATGCTGATTGGAAAATAACGATTCTCGTCTAAATTAGTATAACAAAACCGCATCAATAAAGCATATAATAATGCGCCTTTAAGCATTAAGATTTTTCACTTTCCCATGTATAAAAAACCTCAGGCACTTTCACCTGAGGTCTTTTGCATTTTAGTCGAAAGCATGCTTATTATTCAGCTTCTACTTCAATCTTTATATTCTTTCTGGCGCTTTCGAGTACTTCAATTGCCTCTTCGAGCGTATCGCCTGTGGTGATGACATGACCTATGCGGTTAGGTCCGATCTTGAAAGCATTCACATGGTCGCCCGGCTTCTTGTCGAACTGAACGTCGACGATCCTGTCGTCTGCAGGATTCAGATTCTCCTGGGATACCAGGGTTCCTCCGACTGTGCTGTATATCAGGTGGCATGCGCATGGCTGCTTCTTATCCGTCGGGAAGTCTGCATGCTCTCCCATGGCCACCTTTACGATGTTTTTGTAATAGTCGATTCCATAGTAGATCTGCACGAGTTCTACAAGACCTGTACCGCCTGCGCGGCCGCCTATCTCGAGAACATACGGCTTGCCGTCCTTCAGTATGAAATCCGCATTCACCGCACAGTTATCGAGCTTCATGGCTCTGACTGCTGCAGCAAGTGTCTCCTCCATGTCCTTCTGCACCGCTTCATCTGCATCGTAAGGTGCATAGTGTCCGATAGGAACACCGACATCTCCCTCAAGAACATAGTCGCCGTGCGGCATGCAGAATTCAAGCTTTCCGTTCTGAACGTATGCCTGTGCTCCGCACTCCTCGCCCTCGATGAATTCCTCAACAATGAACGAGTCCGATCTTGTAACTTTACGTGCTGCCTCAACGGCTTCCGTAAAGGCTGCGTCGTCATCAACTCTGGTGATTCCTCTGCTGCCGGATGAGTCTATGGCCTTTACCATGAGCGGGTACTCGAAGTCCTTCAGCTGCTCAAGATGATCCTTGTCATCGTATTTCAGCACTGCGTAGCGGGCCGTCCTGACGCCGTTTTCCATGTATGCCTTTTTCATCAGGATCTTGTCGGTTGCGATAGCGCCGGCTTCAGCCGAAAGGCCAGGGAGTCCGAGTGCGTCGCAGACCTTGCCCACTGTGATGATGGCTACGTCCGTACCCGAAGTGACCACTCCGTCGATCTTCTCGTCGCGGGCGATCTTAAGAATTGCCTCGTAATCGGTCGTGTTCTCATAGTAGACCTTGTCGGCGATCGCAAAGCCAGGATAGTTGCCCGGAATGCTTGTGACTATGGTGTAGATGCCCATCTCCTGAGCTTTCTTGATGAGCGGCACCTGATAGATACCGGCTCCGAGTATAAGTAGTTTTTTCATTTCTCTTTTTCCTTGTTTTTATTTTTAAATCGTTGTTATTTTGCGGAAGTTCTTTTCAAACGCAGTTGCTCTGCTGAGTCGTCTATCCGGCTGCAGTATCAGCTGATTTCTCTGCGGTTTTTGTGGCTTGTCCCGTTATAGGCGTCGCATCCTCACAGCCCTGCGTATATACGGTCCGCACAACGTATTGCGGTGAGTTCGTGGAATCCTGGAACAATCGTCCGATGTACTCTCCCAGCAGCCCCAGGAAGAATAATATCACGCCCGAGAAGAAGCACAGAGCGACCATTATGGATGACCAGCCGAGAGCCACCGACGGCAGCACCAGCTTGCGGATCAGTATGACTATCGCTCCGATGATTCCTATCAGGGACAGGATCATTCCGGAATACTGAGCAAAGCGCAGTGGAACAATTGAAAATCCAATGAGGTTTGACCACAGCGACACCAGTTTTTTGAAGCTGTATCCCGACTGTCCATACGCCCTTTCATGATGCTCTACAGGAACGCTGGCGATCTTGTCCAGAGCAGTCGTCCTCAGGAAAAGTCCCTGAAGGTGAGCATACTTGCTCCTGTACTGTACTGCATAGTCTCTGACGTACTTGCGGATGATGAAGAAGCTCGATGTCTTCATATCCTTCGGCTTGCCGATGAGCACCCTTACCGTGGTGAAGTTCATCCATGTGCCGATGCTGCGCACGGCGCTCTTGTAGTGTCTGTCAGGATAGTACGCATAGACGATGTCGTAGCCCTCCTCGAGCTTGTCGAAAAGCTTCGAAAGCTGCGACGGATGCGTCTGCATATCGTCGTCCATGGAAATTATGAAATCGCCTTCGGCATAATTCATGCCCGCGAGCGAAGCATTGTGCTGCCCGCCGTTTTTCGCGAGTTCTATGATTTTCACGTAATCGTAATCATCGGCCAGCTTTCTGAGCTCGCGCACCGTCTCGCCTCCGTCAGGCGAGCAGTCGTCTGTCAGAACGAATTCAAAAGGCGTCCTGCCGAGCTTTGTAAGCTCTTCCGCAGTCGTTTCAACTACCTCTCTTATGGTGTGTGCCGATTTATAGCACGGAATAACTACTGAATAAAGCATATCTCTCCTCTGAAAATATCTATTTGACCTTGCTGACTATCATTCTGAGCTTGCCGTTATCGTCCGGCGGCAGGTTGTCTTTCCACTCGAATGTGATGTTGAACGGATGCTTGAACTTCGCCTCGAGCTGAGCCCTCAGGTCTGCCTCGACTTCCTCTACAGTCCTGGTCGACTCCTTCTCGTTGAAGACCGCCTGTACAGTAACGTTATGATAGTCTTCCTGTATGAATCTAATCTGTATCAGATCGCTGCAGTGAGCGATTATCGGCGCGATCTCAAAGAACGTCGTGACCTCGCCTGTCTCGTATTTGAACGCATCGTTAAGGCGCCCCTGAACTCCGGTGATGAAACGCTCGCCGTCCCTTATCTCGGATACCACCTTGTCGCCGACCACATAGTTGATCAGCGGGAGGTCCTTCTTGAAGAGCGGTGTGCAAGCAAGCTTTCCTTCAAGCGCCAGATTGCCGTCGTCATCGTGGATGTTCACGACGAACGAGTCATGCCATATCTTGTGGGCATCCATTCCCGGGAGCTTCACCATGCATGCGCCGGCTTCAGCAGTGCCGTACGAGTCGATCATATTGGTGCCGAGCACCTTGAAGAACACCGAGCGCGCTGCGTCATCGATCTTCTCGCCTGTAGGGCAGAAGAGCTTCGGCTGCCATACCTTTATGTCATTCTTTGCGGCATACATGCACATCCTCATCAGCTCGGTCTTGTTCATGTATAAGAAGTCCGGCTGACACTCGTTGACCTGCCTGATCATCTCTGTCTCAGGCGCATACTGGTCAAGGAAGTATCTCCGGAGAATGCCGATCCTCTGGAGGATGGTATCCTTGCCGCCGGTAACGCTGTGAGCACTCTTGCGGCTCATCGTTTTGCCGCGGAACGGGTCATAGCCTGCCACCAGCAGCACCCTGAACCAGTTGGCCATCAGGTAAGCCTTCTCGCGAGGCGACATGAGAAGCATCAGCGGTTCCCCGGACGATCCGCTCGTGGTGTCGTGATACCACTCATCGTACTTAGGATCCTTTGCGAGCTCCTTCATCCACGCGCGCAGCTCGTCCTTGGTCAGCAGAGGCAGCTTTGCGAGGTCTTCAGCGCAGCGAATGTCTGACGGCTTTACGCCGGCCTTGTCAAAGCGCTCCCTGTAGAACGGATGCTTATACGCCGCCTTCATAAGTGCGCGTATACGGCGGTTCTGTATCTTTACCAATTTGCCATAGTCCTGCGGAAGCGACTTTTTCATCTTCGGCAGGTCCATGAAAATCATGAAATTGATCAGTTTTTTCTGGTATTTTTCTAACATGGCATCTCCTGTGTTTCCATAATATTTCACTTTATTCTAACATAGAAAGCAGCCTGCTTCCTCACTTATTTTGCATTACAATTCGTTGTTTATATAAGAGGCCGGCCGGTACTGAAGGTGAGATGGTCCGAGGACGAGGCACGAGCCGGAAGTACCGGCCGGCCATCAAAAAGCGAAATGAAGAAGGAGATGAAATCCCCGGATTCCATCTCCCCTTATTTTTCTGCAGTTGTGCAGCTGCCATGAGCTGCAGCGATCCTACGCATCTGCCGATACTATGACGCTGGTGTGCATAGGCACGTTATGGTAGATCCACCTTGCCGCGCCGTCGTGCATTCTTACGCATCCCCAGGTGTTAGGCTTCTTGGCAACAGAGCCTCTTCTCTTGCCCGATGCCCACCATGTACCGGTATGGAGCGATACTCCAGGCGAGAAGTAGCTTGCTGTCCTGAAGTAATACTTATTGCCCTCTTCTGTGACCATGTTGACCTTGCCTCTGCGCTTGTAGATCTGCCCGCGCTTTTCAGTGCGGTTCTTGTCGTTGAGGTAAGGCGTGCGGTGGCTGAATCTGCCGGTCGTGACTCTGTCAGATCTCAGCAGCTTCCAGTTACCTGTTGAGCCTGTGAAAGTATAAGCTCTCTGAGTATAAGGGCTGATCCAGATAAGATATCCCGTTGTGCTGGTGTATCCCATCGAATTTACGTAGTTCTCCTTGACCGAACGGGTGTAGTCGTTCTTGAGGTTGATCGCAGCCTTTACACCGCCGCTCAGCTGTGAATATCTGAGCCATCCGGTAGTTCCGTCTGAAAGCACTACCTTTACCTTTGAAGGAGTATGGAATTTCGGCACTGATGAAGGGTATTTGTCGATACACTCGACTTTTGTTCCCTTTTTGACCGATGCAACCTTGTTGTGCATTCCCGCCTCGCTGTAAATGCTGACGGTCTTCTTTACTTTTCCGCGCCATACAAGCCTTTTTACTGCAAGCAGGCCCTTGGCCTTGATTGTGACTTTCTCTGTAGCCGGTGAGGTCTTTGTCTGACCGTCCCCGCCGACAGCTCTTACTGCATAGTAGAAATTGCCGTTGGAGCCCTGTGCATATTTATAGATGAGAGCTTCCGCATCGGCTTTTCCGATGACTGTCATCGAAGCTGTATCGGCCGATGTTCCGCGGAGGATCTCATAATAGCTGACACCGGTCGCATCTTCCATCGTCCATTTCACTGTAACGCCGTTGTCGGTGCCCCCGTATGTGAGCGCAGCCGAAGCAGCAGGTGCGCTGAATGTGCGCGGTCTGTCTACCGCAGCCTGCTCAACGATGTTGGAATCGTCGCCTTTTACAACAGTTCCGCTGTTATCGTTGACAGACTTTACATAGTATTTGTAAACATGCTCTGCCTCAAGGCCCTCATGAACATATGAGAGAGCATCAGTAGTTGTCAGCAGCGTGAATTCGCCGCCCTCTTCTGCCTGGCAGTAAACCTCGTATGTTGTAGCGTACTGCGCCTTCTTCCACTGGATCTCTATGGACTGAGGTGTAGCGCAGACGATGGACAGCTGAGCTGCTGCCGGCTTGAAAGCTCCGACTACCGTGACATTGCACTTTAGTGAAACACCGCTTGCGATGATGCCGCTTACTGTAGCTGTGCCTACGCCTGTCGCGGTGAGATTGCCGCTGTCATCAGCCTTTACTACATCCTCATTGTCGGATGCGA
This sequence comes from Mogibacterium sp., assembly GCA_017505405.1. Taxonomy (GTDB): domain Bacteria; phylum Bacillota; class Clostridia; order Peptostreptococcales; family Anaerovoracaceae; genus Crickella. Next base: position 1,117 of record JAFVPI010000056.1, on the reverse strand, counting down.
AACGTATCTCTGAGCCGAGGAACATCTTCGAGGCATTAGGAACAGTCAGTCTTATCGATGCAGTTCCTCCGTTCTGGAGCGTGACAGCTGTATTGCTCAGTGTTGCCGAATAAGCATTTTTGAGCTTGCTGTTGCTGGTCTGGCCTGCAGCCCAGTGCGCGCAAGGAGAGATGCGGATATCGCTTCCGTCTGTCCTGTAGCCTACGACAGTATAGTAATAAGGCGTGTTCTTTTTCTTTGCAGTGTTATCAGTGTAAGATGTTGTGCCTGCACCAAGGACTGCAAGCTGGCTGTATTTCTCATCCTTGCCGGCCCTGAGCAGAATGTAACCTGTGATGGAAGAGTCTGCTGCCTTGTCCCACGAAACAGTGATGCTTTTCTTTGCTGCATTGACCCTTGTCTGTACAGGTCCCATATCAGCATCGAGCGGCTGGCTTGTGACAACGCCGAATGAATTGAACTTTACAGTAAGCTCTGTCCAGGTGAAATATGTTCCGCTCTTCTGGACTTTTCTTACGTTTGGATCGATAGTCGGAGTCTCATCATCGTTGTCTGCGTCCTCATCATACTCATCGTAATCCTTGTACTGATCATCCGGTGTTGCAGGTTCAGCAGTCTCAGTCGCCTTAGCGTCCTGAGCTTCGACCACAGGCTCTTCTGTCTGTGCGGCCTCGCCCTGTTCAACAGTCTGTGCAGCATCCGCACCCGGCTCAGCGCCCGGCACTTCTTCCTCTGCAAAGACCAGTCCGGTCATAAGCATCACGCAGAGCATCATTACGGAAATAATGCTAAAAAATCTCTTGTTCTTCATGTTTATATCCCTTCACGTGTCTCCGGCATCCCGCCTGAATGCCATTAATCCCACATTTTCGTCCATTATAATAATATATGAAGCCCACAAAAAATACCACATCTGTAAAATGAAAGCAACAAAAAAAGAGCCGCACTGCGGCGGCTCCTGATGTTGCCTTATGCTTTGTTTGTCACTACGACCGATGTGTGCATCGGCAGGGTGTATATGAATCCTGCTCCTTCCTCGTACATACGGATGCATCCGAATGTTCCCGGCTTGCTCTCTACCGTGCCTCTGCGGGCGCCGTTATCGAGCCACCATGTT
>JAFVPI010000055.1 GCA_017505405.1 Mogibacterium sp. | reverse complement strand
TGTATAATTAACTTGGATTATTAGGTAATGATTCCGGATTAAATGCTATAGCGACAGAAAAGGAGACGGGATATGGAAACAAAAGACATTCTTAAATACGTCGACCATACACTTCTTGCCCAGACGGCAAAGTGGGAAGACATCAAAGCGCTGATCGATGACGGCATCAAATATGAGACTGCAAGTGTTTGCATCCCGCCCGGGTATGTTGCACAGGCAAGGGAGTATATAGGAGCAAGACTTCCTATCTGCACAGTAATCGGATTTCCGAATGGCTATAACACAACAGCGGTCAAGGCATTTGAGACGAGCGATGCTCTTGACAACGGCGCTGATGAGATCGATATGGTCATCAACATCGGCTGGGCAAAGGACGGCAGATGGGACGACATCGAAAATGAGATCCGCACGCTCAAGGAGATCTGCGGTGACCACATCCTCAAGGTCATCATCGAGACATGCATGCTGACCGATGAAGAGAAGGTGAAGCTCTGCGAGATAGTAACATTCGCAGGAGCAGATTTCATCAAGACCTCGACCGGTTTCGGCGGAGGCGGAGCAACATTCGAGGATGTTGAGCTCATGGTGAAGAACGTCGGAGAAGGCGTCAAGGTAAAAGCATCGGGCGGCATAAGCGGACTTGAGGATGCGGAGAAGTTCCTTGAGATCGGAGCAAAGAGACTCGGAACCAGCAGAGTCGTAAAAGCTGCAAAGAATGCGGAGAAGCAGATAAAAGAGGCAGATAACTCGCAGTATTAAGGCGTTTTCATAATATATCAACATTTTTCACAATATTGTTACAGAAATAATAGAGGTGTCATTATGGTAGATTACACGGAAGGCGCAGGCTATCAGTATCACGTAGGATTGAGACCGGGAGATGTAGGTGAGTACGTCATCCTGCCGGGAGATCCGCACAGAGTGCCAAAGATCGCAAAGTATTTCGATAATGCAGAGAAGGTCGCAGACAGCCGGGAGTATGTAACATATACGGGTTATCTTGACGGTGTAAAGGTAAGCTGCACGAGTACAGGAGTAGGAGGTCCGTCGGCTTCCATCGCTCTCGAAGAGGTCGCCAATGTAGGCGGAAAGACATTCATCAGGGTAGGAACATCCGGGGGAATGGATATAGATGTAAAGGGCGGAGACGTCGTTATCGCTACCGGAGCCGTCCGCATGGAAGGCACGTCCAAGGAATACTGCCCGATAGAATATCCGGAAGTCTCGGATGTAACAGTATCTGCTTCGCTGGTGCAGGCGGCTAAAAAGCTCGGCGCCGATTACCATACGGGAGTTGTGCAGTGCAAGGACGCTTTTTACGGACAGCACATGCCTGAAGCGCTTCCTAACAGCCATGAGCTCCTCGAGAAGTGGGATGCATGGCTCCGCATGGGATGCAAGGCTTCAGAGATGGAATCAGCAGCCCTGTTCATCGTAGGCGCTTACCGCAGACTCAGAGTCGGCTCGGTTTTCCTTGTAGTTGCAAACCAGGAGAGAGAAAAAGCAGGACTTCCGAATCCGCAGGTGCATGATACGGATCTGGCTATCCGCGTTGCCGTAGAGGCGATCCGCATGATGATAGCCGAGGATAAAGCAAAGGAAGGTAAATAAATGAGCAAGAGAGTTTTCTGGATAGTGCTCGACAGCGCGGGCATAGGCGGAGCTCCTGATGCAGCGGATTTCGGCGATTTCGGAGCCGATACCTTCGGGACCTGCTATAAGAGCGGCGCGCTGGATGTGCCTAATATGGCAAAAATGGGCCTTTATAATATAGCCGGCACGTCATTCTATGATCCTAAGGATGAGATAGACGGCTGCTACTGCCGCATGCATGAGAAATCCCGCGGCAAGGATACGACGGTAGGCCACTGGGAGATGGCGGGAATGGTCTCGCCGAAACCACTGCCTACATATTACGAAGGATTCCCTCAGGAGATACTCGACAAGCTGTCCGAGGCTACCGGCAGGGGAATAGTATGCAACAAGACTTACTCAGGAACAGACGTCATAAGAGACTACGGAAAGCATCATGTAGAGACCGGCGATCTCATCGTTTACACGAGTGCTGACAGCGTAATGCAGATAGCCGCTCACGAGGACGTAGTGCCTATCGAAGAGCTCTACGATATCTGCCACAAGGCAAGGGAGATAATGCAGGGAGAGCATGGCGTGGGCCGCATAATCGCAAGACCGTTCGAGGGCGAGTGGCCGTTCCAGAGGACTGTAAGACGCCACGACTACAGCCTGCAGCCGCCTCGTGAGACAGTGCTGGATGCCTTGAAAAAAGAGGGATTCCAGACTATCGGAGTCGGCAAGATATACGATATCTTTGCAGGAAAGAGCGTCATGTTCAGCTATTCCAATAAGGGTAATGAAGCCAACATGGTAAGGACGATAGATCTTGCTGATGCTGACTTTGAAGGCCTTTGCTATGTGAACCTCGTAGATACAGACATGATCTACGGACACAGAAGGGACATCCCGGGTTACACTAAGGCGCTCAACACTGCAGACAGGCAGTTCGGAGAGCTGATGGAGAAGATGGGACCTGAGGACATCCTGATCGTTACGGCCGACCACGGCTGCGACCCTGGATACAAGGGGACCGACCACACGAGAGAGGATATACCTTGCCTTGTATGGGGACCATCGCTTAAGAAGGGTGTCGATCTCGGTACCCGCGACACGTTTGCGGACATGGCGGCAACGATAGCCGATTACTTCGGCATAGAATACCGCGGCGACGGAACTTCATTCCTCGCAGATATCACTGAATAACAGGAAGGTAGCAACAGAATTATGGCAGACACCATTGCTGCGATTTCAACGGCGCCCGGCGAGGGCGGCATAGGGATAGTAAGGGTCAGCGGCCCTGAAAGCGCGAGCCTCATGAGGAGGCTCATGCTTTCGTGTCCCGAAGAAATAGAGCCAAGACACGCTTATCATGGAAAGATCGTAAAGGACAGCTCAGACTCAGCGGCTGAAGTCATCGATGAAGGGATATTCCTGTTTATGAAGGCTCCCGCCTCGTATACAGGTGAAGACATGCTTGAGATACAGGGGCACGGCAGCAATGTTTCGCTCAGAGCGATACTTGCCGCGATCCTGGAATCAGGACTTCCGGCTGTAAGGATGGCAGATCCGGGAGAGTTCACAAAACTCGCTTTTCTCAACGGAAAAATGGACCTTTCTCAGGCTGAGGCGGTCATAGACATCATCAAGGCAAAAAGTGATCTTTCCCTTGAAATTGCTGAGGGACAGCGCGCCGGAAGACTCAGTGAGAAAATAAAAGACATCAGAGAAGCTCTGCTGGATGTTCTTGCGCAGATGGCCGTGGATATCGACTATCCTGATGAGGATTACGGTGATGATGAAGGAGGATCCTACGGCGAGGTGATAGATCAGCTCAGATGGATACACTCGGATGTGGAAGAGCTCCTGGATACTGTCCGCATCGGCAGGATCGCCCGTGAGGGAGTCAGAGCAGTTATCGTGGGCAAGCCTAATGCGGGCAAAAGCTCCCTGATGAATGCGATCCTCGGCGAAGGCCGGGTCATCGTCACGGATGTGCCGGGAACAACGAGGGATACGGTCGAAGAAAGCGCTTCGATGGGCGGGATCCCGATCGTTCTTGTTGATACAGCCGGCCTGCGAGATTCAGATGACAAGGTGGAGCAGATCGGTATTGAGAGGACTACACAGGCGATCGCAGGCGCGGATCTTGCGATCCTTGTGCTCGACGGAAGCCAGGCGCTCGATGAGGATGACAACAAGGTGCTCTCTTTCATAGAGAAGATGAGCAAGGACAACATCCTTGTCGTAATAAATAAGGAAGACCTGGGACATTCCGTTTCTGAGGAAGCTGTGCTTGAAAGACTTCCGGGTGTGAGGATCATCAGCACTTCGCTCGTGGGCAAGGGAGCTATCGATGCAGCCAGGAAAGTGTCAGAGGCGATCAGCGAGATGTACGATCTGAGCGGCATCAATGTAAAAGAGACCAACATCGTAACAAATGAGAGGCATGTGCACCTTCTGAGAAAGTCTTCCATCGATATTGATGAGGCCATAAGCGTGCTCCGCAGCGGTGAACCCGTTGAAGTTGCTGAGCTTTCGGCACATTACGCATATGAATCGCTTGGAAAGATCATCGGCGAAGAGGTAGGCGATGAGATCCTCGATACCGTCTTCAGCAAGTTCTGCCTGGGTAAATAGACTGGTGAAAGAAAAATTGGCAGAGAAGAAATACGATATAATCGTGATCGGAGCCGGCCACGCGGGATGCGAGGCCGGTCTTGTTTGCGCGCGTCTTGGCATGGAGACCGCTATGTTCTGTACGGACATCGATTCCGTAGCCATGATGCCGTGCAATCCATCCATCGGGGGCACCGGCAAGGGACATCTTGTGCGCGAGGTCGATGCTCTCGGCGGAGAGATGGGTCTCAACATAGATAAGACGTTCATCCAGTCGAAGATGCTCAATACTTCCAAGGGTCCGGCGGTGCACTCCTTAAGAGCGCAGGCGGACAAGGAAAAGTATCATCAGGAGATGCTCAACACCATTCGCGGGCAGGAGCATCTTGAGCTCATAGAAGATGAAATAACAGAATTGGTGCTGACGGAGCGCAGTGACGGCAAGGGTTCCGGCGAACCTGTGGAAAAGTCTGTTGCGGGAGTCAGGACCTCTTCGGGCATGGAATACACATGTAAATCGGTCATAATCTGCACCGGGACTTTCCTTGCCGGAAAGATCTTCATAGGCGATGACATACGCATCTCGGGTCCTTCGGGACTCAGGCCTGCGACTAAGCTTGGAGATAATCTCAGGGCGCTCGGTTTCCCTATAAGGAGGTTCAAGACGGGAACTCCTGCAAGGATGCATAAGGATACGCTCGATTATAATGCGATGACCGAGCAGAAGGGCGATGAAAAGATCGTTCCGTTCAGCTTCCTGAATGAGGACAAAACCTACGATATAGATCAGATAAGCTGCTGGCTTTCATATACCAACGAGACGACTCATAAGATCATACTTGATAATATAGAAAAGTCGGCAATGTACTCAGGCAACATCGTCGGAGTCGGGCCGAGATACTGTCCGTCTATCGAGGACAAAGTATCGCGGTTCAAAGACAGAAAAAGACACCAGCTCTTTGTCGAACCTGAAGGCCTCGACACTGATCTGATGTATATACAGGGCATGAGCTCCAGCCTTCCGGAGGATGTGCAGCACGCTTTCTATGCTACCATCCCGGGGCTTGAACATGCTGAAATTCTAAGCCCTGCGTATGCGATCGAATACGACTGCATTGATCCCCTTTCATTAAAGCCGAGCCTTGAAAACAAACTGGTTGACGGCCTTTTCTGTGCCGGTCAGTTCAATGGAAGCTCCGGCTATGAGGAGGCTGCGGCGCAGGGACTTTTAGCGGGAATAAACGCGGTCTGTAAGCTCAGGGGCAGGGAGCCTCTGGTGCTGAGGCGGGACCAGGCATACATAGGTGTTCTCATAGACGATCTTGTTACCAAAGGCACCAACGAGCCTTACCGCATAATGACTTCCAGGGCTGAGTACAGACTCCTTCTTAGACAGGACAATGCTGACAGAAGACTTACGGAGATCGGCTATAAGTACGGTACGGTCACGGAAGAAAGATACAGAAGATATCTGGAGAAGAAAGAAAAAGTCGATGCAGAAGTTGCAAGGCTCAGGACCAAAAGAGTCGATATAGATACTTTCAGAAAATTCCTTTATGAGCATGAGATCCTCCGGGCTGAGGCAGCATGTGCTGATGACCCCGAAAAAATGGAGCAGCTCGAAAGGAAGAAAAAGGAGCTCGAAGAAACTGCAAACCAATGCTTTGCAGATATCCTGAAGAGACCTGCCATTTTCTATAAGGACCTTGAAGACATAGATGACGATACCCGCCCTTCTCTTACGGAAAATGAAAAGACAGAGGTGGAAGTCATCCTCAAATACGACGGATATATACAGAAGCAGATCAATGAAGTCGAGAAGCTCAGAAGCCTGGAGGATAAGAAGCTGAGCGAAAAACTTGACTATAATTCGATCGGAGGGCTCAGACTTGAGGCCAGACAGAAGCTTTCGGATATCCGCCCTATAACAGTCGGCCAGGCCAGCCGCATTTCAGGCGTCTCTCCTGCCGATATAAATGTACTGCTCGTATATCTCGAAAAAGAGATGCGCTCAAAGCACCAGAATACTTAATACCAGTTGTTATGAACACAAAATTCGACCCGGCAATAACAGAACAGCTCCAGGAAAGATTCGGTAAGCAGAAGGCATCCACCCTCCTCGCCTACCTCGATCTTGTGCTGGTCAGAAATGAGCATATAAATCTTACAGCTGTAAGGGATCGCAATGAGGCACTGGTAAAGCATGTACTGGACTCCCTTGCCATCATCGATCTGCCTGTATATAAGGAAGCTGAAAAGATCATAGATGTCGGGACCGGAGCCGGCTTCCCGGGAGCCCTTCTTGCGATCGTCAGCCCGGAAAAAGACTTTACCCTTCTCGATTCGACTTTAAAGCGGCTCAGGGTAATTGATGAGTTCGCACAGACATTGAATATATCCAATCTAAGAACGGTACATGCGCGTGCCGAAGAAATATCGAAGAAGCCGGAATACAGAGAAGCTTTCGATATCTGCGTTTCCAGAGCGGTTGCCAATCTTGAAAAGCTTTCGGACTGGTGTCTTCCTTTTGTCAGAAAAGGCGGAGCCTTCATTGCCTACAAAGGCGAAAACTATGAGGAAGAGCTCGCACAGGCTTCGAAGATCCTTAAAAAGAATAAAGCACATCTCTCCTATGTAGAATCCTATAAAGATGTACCGGAAGAGATATCCGGACACGTCCTCCTCGTAATCTCAAAGTAAAATGTTCCACGTGGAACATTTTACCCAGAGCCTGAAACAACTCTTATCAGAATCACATCCTCTTTACAATGCTTATGGGTATCTATATATCCTATTGCTTTTATCGATTTCCCTATGCCTGTGACGATGCTTCTTTTGCCTCTCGCCACAGATTGAATATATTATATTTGGAAAAGAAGTTTTCTTGTTATAAATGTTCCACGTGGAACATTATCGTTAAAGTTCTGACAAAGCCAGTTTAAGCTGAAGCCGGGTCGCTGGAAAAACTTAGTTTATATACTCCCGAGAAAGCTGTAATTCAAGGAAAAGCAAAATCCCTATCATTTGTTTGTCAAAAAATGTTCCACGTGGAACATTTTTGCAAGGTCTATATATTGTGGTTAGATAAGTCGCACAACACAATTTGCATTATGCATTTATTAAAGGCCACTAAAATCACCGAAACATCACAGTAAAACCACTATAAGAAGTAGAAAACTGAGCCATAATTGCAGTATAATACACGGAAGTGTTTAATCGGGAACTATGTCCCGCAGGAGGTAATTAATGGGCAAGGCTATTGCTATTTTCAATCAGAAGGGCGGTGTCGGAAAAACGACCACCAACATCAATCTTGCAGCGTGTCTGGCGCGCAGGGGAAAGAAGGTCCTTATGGTGGATATCGATCCGCAGGGGAATACTACCAGCGGTATCGGGATCCGAAAGAGGACGCTGAAGACTACCCTTTACGATGCGCTGATAGATACGGATTTTGATGTAAGAAAAGCCGTTCTGCCAACGAATACTGAGAATCTTTTCCTCATACCTGCAAGTGTTGATCTTGCCGGCGCTGAGGTTGAGCTGGCTCTTCTTGAAGGCCGTGAACGCAGGCTCAAGAGGGTCATTGATGCTGTCAGAGATGATTACGACTACATTCTGGTGGACTGCCCTCCTTCTCTGGGCATTCTGACGATCAACTCTCTCACTGCCGTCAACAGTGTTCTCATCCCTATCCAGTGCGAATTCTATGCACTTGAAGGTGTAAGCCAGCTCATAAGCACCATCGAAAAGGTAAAGGAAAGGCTGAACCCGGGTCTTTACATAGACGGCGTCATACTGAGCATGTTTGACGGAAGAACAAACCTCTCACAGGCTGTTGTCGCAGACGTCAGAAATTTCTTCGGACCGGCCATGTACCATACGATAATCCCTCGTAACGTAAGGCTTGCAGAAGCCCCGAGCTTCGGCAAACCAATCATAGATTATGATCCGAAAGCGCAGGGCGCCAAGGCATACATGGAATTCACCAAGGAATTTCTCGCCAGAGAAAGAGCAAGAAAGAGAGCGAAGAAATAATGGCCAAGAAAGCAGGACTAGGGAGGGGACTAGACGCGCTCTTTGCTGACGCAGCCCCTGTAGATGAAAGATGGAGACCCGACGATGCCAATGCAGCGGAAGAAGCATCAAAGGCAGATGCTGCAGAGAATGAAGACAGGGTCCTTTATATAGACATAAACGATATCAGACCAAACAGCGCTCAGCCTCGTAAGAATTTCGACGAGGTGAAGCTCGGTGAACTGGCGAGCTCAATCAAGACTAACGGCGTCATCCAGCCTCTCATAGTCAGGGAGAGCACCAACGGCTACGAGCTGGTCGCGGGCGAAAGAAGATGGCGCGCTGCCAGAACGGCAGGTCTGAGAACGGTTCCTTGTATCGTAAGGAACTTCGACGATAAGCAGAATGCCATCGTCGCCATCATCGAAAACATGCAGAGAGAGGATCTCGATCCTATAGAAGAGGCCCTCGGATTAAAGTCGATGACTGAGAAATACGGCTTCACACAGGAGCAGGTATCCGCCTCGCTCGGAAGGAGCCGTACATATATAACGAACAGCATAAGGCTGCTCAAACTACCGGAAGAGATCCAACAGTACGTATCCAGCGGACAAATGTCCGCTGCTCACGGAAGGACCATCATAAACATTCCTGACAAGGCAAGGCAGAAAGAGATCGCAGACAAGATCATCCGCAACGATCTGTCCGTAAGGGCGACTGAAAGACTTGCCGAGAAGGTCAAGGACGAGCTCAGACCTGAGCGCAAGCGGCGTAAAAGAGCAAGTGATGCCGACAAGGCCAAGACTGCCGAGATCACGGCTGTCGAAAGAGAACTCATGACGCTGCTTGGTACAAAGGTGAACATCACCGGCGATGAGAGCAAGGGAAAGATCGAGCTCGAGTATTACAGCCTCGATGAACTCAACAGACTTATCGATGCTATGAGGGAAGCCTTCAAGTAGAGAGGAGAAGTCATGGACATTCAATTTATCAGGACGCTTCCGATCCCGGCATGCTCCGTAAGCCCCGAGGGCATAATAACCGGAGCTAACCCGCTCATGAAGAACGTATTTGTCTACGATGACATCGTCGGAACAAACTTTTTCACGATGACGGGTTATAAGCGTGACCAGCTCATGCTTGCCAACACGGAAGAAAAGGTCCTTGAGCGCAACGGCAAGCTGTTTAAGCTCTGGATAAACGAAGAGGCGAAGGAAGACGAAGACATTGTTGTGTTCTTCGATGAAGCAACTGCCAGGGAGTCGTTCAAAAACAAGCTCGAAAGCGAGAGAGCTGTTATCGTGTTTATCAACATCGATAACTACGATGAGCTTATCGCAAGCTCTCCGGAGGATCTCAGAAGACTGATCCCGGCGCAGATAGACGGACTCCTGCGGAAGTGGGGAGACTCATTCCAGTCGCCTGTCATCAGCACGGGGGAAGACAGATATGTCATGTACATCACTGCCGGGAAGCTGGACCGCATGATAGAGGAGAATTTCAGCGTTATCGACGAGGTGAGGAACCTGGAGTCAAGGATAGACTTCCCGGCGTCCATCAGTCTGGGCATCGGTATATCCAATTTATCGCTGGTAGAATCGTCAGAACTTGCGGAAGCTGCTCTGGAACTCGCTCTGGGGCGCGGAGGCGACCAGGCGGTCGTAAAGACGGATGACGGCACCCGCTATTACGGCGGAACGATGCAGTCTCTCGAGAAGAACAACCGCAGCAAGCCGAGAGTCATCGCTCACGCGATGAAGGCGCTCATAGACGATGCCGACAAGGTGTTCATCATGGGTCACAAGTGGCCTGACATGGATGCATTCGGATCGGCTCTTGGCGCCAGCTCGATCTGCAGATTCCTCGGCAAGGACTCCTATATAGTCATAGATAAGCATAATGAAGCTCTCGACACCATCTATGACAAGGTGTCAGACACGGAGAAATACAACATAATCAAGGCCGAGAAGGCGCTCAGGATGGTGACTGACATGTCGCTGCTCATCATCGTAGACACCAACAGACCTATGCTGGTGGAGTGCTCTGAGCTGGCGGATGCCTGCAAAACGAGGGTCGTCATTGACCATCACAGGCTGGCTGAGGATTCCTACCAGAACTCGGCAGTCGCCTATGTGGAAAGCTATGCTTCCTCGGCAAGCGAGCTCATTGCAGAACTCATGCAGCACTTCTCGCAGAAGCGTTTCATAAGCAAACTCGAGGCGGAAGCGATGCTTGCCGGCATAATGGTGGACTCCAACAACTTCTCGGGAAGGACTGGAGTGAGGACCTTTGAGGCAGCCTCGTGGCTAAAGCGCGGAGGCGCAGACAGCACTGAGGTGAAGAGATTCTTCCAGGTAAGACAGGAGGACTGCCTTGCGAAGGCGAACGCGATAATCGGCGCGGAATTCGCTCCTGACGGAGTCGTTTATGCCATAACAGAAGGCACAACCAACAACATACAGATAATAAACGCGCAGGTCGCGGATGAACTCATGACAGTCAAGGGAACAAAGGCAGCCTTTGTTCTCGGGAGAAACATGAGGGGCCAGACTGTAGTAAGCGCAAGGTCTCTGGGAGAGATCAACGTACAGGCTCTCATGGAGAAGATGGGCGGCGGCGGCCACTTCACATCTGCTGCGGTCCAGACGGATGAGCCTCTTGCGGAGGTGCTCGTCCGCATAAAGAAGGGCGTAAAGGAAGTCTTCGACAAGGAAGAGGAAGAGCGCAGACGCAGCGTAAGCAAAACTCAGGAAATAGAACTGATCAGATGATCCGGAAAGACGGAGGAAAATATAATGGAAGTCATTTTGAAACAGGATGTCAAAGGAACAGGCAAGGCAGGACAGGTGGTAAAGGTGAGCGACGGTTATGCCCGCAACAAGCTTATACCGGGAGGACTCGCGGTAGAGGCGACTCCTGCCAACAGGAAGGCCATCGAGAGAGAAAAGGCAAAGGCTAAAGAGAAGTACGAAGCTGAAAAGGCAGCAGCCCTCGATCTCTCACAGCAGCTCGCTGACAAGATCATCGTTGTAAAGACAAAGGTCGGCGAAAACGGCAGGCTCTTCGGCGCCATAACTTCAAAGGAGATCGCGTCTGCGATCACGGAGCAGACCGGAGTCGAGGTGGACAAGAGAAAGATCGTGCTCGACAAGCCTATCAAGGAGACAGGCGTTGAGACCATTGAAATCAAGCTGTTCCAGGATGTAAAAGCCAAGGTGGTCGTCAAGATCGAAGGCGGAAAGTAAAAATGGACGAAGAAAGAAAAGACGTGCTGCTTCCACCGGTAGACATAGATGCCGAGAAAGCGGTGCTGGGTTCAATGCTCAAGAATCAGGACGCGAGGGCTGATGTCAATGCCATGCTCAGACCTGATGACTTCTATCTGAAGGAGCATCAGGAGATCTACAGGACCATGCTCGAAATGGACCAGAAAGGCACCGGCATAGATATCACTACTGTCTATTCGGCTCTGAAGCAGAAAAAAACTGCCGACATGGTTGGCGGCATAACATATCTGAGCAGGCTGATGGACGAGGCCATCGTTCCTTCGAATGCCCGCTATTATGCTGAGACTGTCTCGGACAAGTCAAAGATGAGACAGCTGATCAACGAAGCGGAGTCGATAAGGGACGCTGCCTACTCTGCTGAGCTGCCGCCTGAAGACATACTCGACAACGCCGAACAGCGGATCCTCGAGATCGCGCATAAGGCGCAGCGAAACAATTATGTCGATGTCAACGATGTGCTCTTCGAGAACATCAAGCAGCTCCAGGAACTGGAGAAAAACGGCAACGACAAGGGCATTCCGACAGGATTCAGGGATGTAGACAAGATCCTCGGCGGATTCCAGAAGACAGACCTTATAATCCTGGCTGCAAGACCGGGCGTCGGCAAGACCGCGTGGGCTCTCAATGTTGCGGAGCATGCGGCATCGGTCGGCAAAAAGGTAATGATATTCAGCCTGGAGATGGCCAACACGCAGCTCGGCGAGAGACTGCTCTCGATGACTTCGAGCGTGCCTCTTGAGAACATCCACAAGGGAAACATTTCCATGGAGGAATGGGAAGATCTTTCCGCTGCCCAGGACAGCTTTTACGGGCTCGACATGGTCATCGATGAATCCTCGGTGATCACGCCTGTAGAGATGAAAAACAAGTGCCGCCGCTTCAAGCAGGAGAAGGGAGACCTCGATCTGGTCGTCATCGACTACCTGCAGCTGATGAGCATGGGCGGTTACAGGATAGAGCAGCGTGAGAAAGAGATCGCTGCCATCACAAGATCGATAAAGATCATGGCCAAGGATCTTGACTGCGCGGTAATACTGCTGTCGCAGCTTTCCAGAGGCCCGGAGCAGCGTGGAGGCGATCACATGCCTAAGCTGTCCGACCTGAGGGATTCGGGAGCTATCGAGCAGGACGCCGACGTAGTCATATTCCTCAAGAGAGACGACTACTACAGCTCCGAAGACGAAAGAGCGAATATAGATGACAGCACGGGGCTCACCTGCGCGGTCAATATAGCCAAGCACAGAAACGGTCCGGTCGGCATAGCAAACCTGACATGGATCCCTAGATACGTTAAATTCGGCAACATGGCAAGAGAGTAAGAGCTATGGCAAATGTCAGACTTTCTCTGGACAAAGGAAGGGACATCTTCCTCCACAGGACCAAGATAGAGAATCTTTTCATCAGTGAGTATCTTCCGGATGCGCCGGGAGACTATGTTAAGGTGTTCCTTTTCGGGCTCATGTATGCCCAGTACGAGATAAAGCCTGACAGGAGCGAGCTTGCGAAGCTGCTCGGACTCAGCGTGGATGAGATCGCTGAAGCCTGGATCTACTGGGAATCCAGGGGTCTGGTAAAGATAGAGCGCGAGAAAGACAGCAATAATGAAGAAGTGAGCCATGTGATATTCCTGAGCAAGATCGATGAACTCTACGGAAAGATGTCCGAGGCGCAGGCTGATGCGGCGCCTGAACCTGCTGAAGCACCGGTGGAGGAAGAGCTGCCGCTATTTGTCTCGATAGACGACATGGATTTCGATGAGGCCATAAACGACAAGCTCGTCGACAGGAGGCTCCGTGAGCTCTACGATAAATATCAGGTCACCACGGGACGTACTATCTCAAGACAGGAGACATC
>JAFVPI010000005.1 GCA_017505405.1 Mogibacterium sp. | reverse complement strand
TTGAAGATCTCAAAATCATCTCCTCCGAGCCAGCTGACGCGGATCGGGCGATAGATGAATTTTGTGATTTTTGCGCCGGTTGACGGGCTGCGGTCAGGATAGAACATGCCGTCCACGCAGAAGTTCTTATCGTGCTCCCACTCCCCGTGATCTCCGCCGTATGTATAGCTTCCGTCCTCATGCAGCACTGCGTGGTCTACCATCTCCCATACGCAGCCTCCGGTAAGGCTGTCGTACGAATAGATCTCCTTCCAGTAGTCCTCCATGCCTCCCGGGCCGACGCCCATCGCATACGCATACTCGCAAAGGAAGTACGGTCTGTCACAAAGCTGTTTTATCCTGTACTTCTTCTCGCCTATCTCATGCACACGCTCTGAAGGCGGATACATTTCGCTGGCCACATCATAAGCCTTCCTTTTTGTGTGTACCGCGCTTTCATAGTGCACCGGAAGAGTCGAGTATCTCTTCAGATAGTCATATTCCTTGTCTGTATTGTGAGTGCCGCCTGCTTCGTTGCCAAGGCTCCACATCACGATGCACGGATGCATCTTGTCTCTCTGATACATTCTCGCGGCGCGGTCAACATAATGGGCTTCCCACTTCGGATCATCGCTTATGCGGTTGTAGCTTGGCGGAAGCTTGTGTACATAAGTGCCGTGTGTCTCCAGATCCGCCTCGTCCACCACATAAATACCCAGCTCATCACATACCTCAAGAAGATAAGGGTCCGGAGGATAATGAGAAGTCCTTACAGTGTCGATGTTGTATTCCCTGCAAAGCCGCATGTCGCGCTCTATCTCTTCAGGTGTAAGAGTGTAGCCGTTCTCTGCAGAAGTATCATGGTGGTTCACGCCGTGGAACTTTATAAGATGTCCGTTCACAAGGAGCTTATCGCCCCTGATCTCCACCGATCTGAATCCCACACGCTGCTTTACGCAGCTTCCCCCGATCTCATAGTACATGCTGTATAGCTCAGGAGTCTCGTCGCTCCACTCCACAGGCGAGAGGTTACGGAAAGTGAATTCCGCCCTCTTCCCCTCTGTCTTTACGGTCATTTTTTCGTGTACGCCGCGGCCTTCCAGAGTGAAAGTCACTTCACCGTCTTCAAGCAGATAGGCTCTTGCGGTCGCAAACCATGCGCCGCTGACCTTTCTTGTGATCAGATCTACGTCTGTAAAATCATTCCCTTCGGATATCCTGAGCAGCACATCGCGGAAGATACCGTTATTGCGGAACATATCCTGATCTTCAAGGTAGGAGCCGTTGCACCATCTCCGTACCACGACAACGACTTCATTGAGCCAGTCATGGAGATATGGGGTAACATCAAACTCTGCTGTATTGTGTGAACCTTCCGTATATCCGACATAATGTCCGTTCATGTAAACATCAGCACAGCTGGCTATTCCAAGGAATGAAAGCACATAGCGCTTTTCAGGAGCATCAGGACCGTCGGTGTTGAAGAATGTGCGGTATACCCCGACAAAGTTGTATTCCTCACCGGGATCCTTCCACCTCGGTCCCAGACCGTAGTCTGACCCCTGCAGGCTGAACACCCTTCCCACTTTGTCTGTCTCCGGGATCTTAGGCGGATCATATGGGAACTGATACCTCAGATTCACATAAAAAGGCCTGTCGTACCCGCGGAACTGCCAGCACGAAGGCACATCTATCTTATCGAAATCCATTAGGTCGGTGTCCAGCTGGTCAGGAAGCTGTGACGGCTTCGGGAAAAACCTGAAATCCCATTCGCCGTTCAGGCAAATGACCTTAGGCGATTTATACCGCTTTTCCCCGGCAGACACCTTGTCAGCGGACTCTCTGTCCGGATAAGGGATAAAATAGCTCCTGGGAGCCAGCTTGTTATCTTCAAAGACATTGAAGTTGCAGTAATTCGTCTTGTTTATGCTGTATCTCATCAGATGGCTCCCTTCTACCAGTCTGCCCGTTTTTTCTTTCCGGCGGCTGCAATAGCACCGGCGATGGCTGCGACTGCAGCTGCACATATGATCACAAGGCCTGTGACTCCTCCCGGTATGCGGTCAATAAAGGATGTTCCTTCTTCGTTTCCGTTGTGTTTTGGTTCGATCCACTCGAGTTTAACAGGATCTCCATCTTCCAGTGTAGCCTCGATAGGTTTACCGGATCTGTCTACCATGTTTATGGTCCTGTACTCAGGAAGCATTTCATCCTCTGACTCAGCGGATTCTTTTATTTTAGGCATCTTTATGTTGTTCTTCTTCGGTTCATCTTCCTTGCAGATATCTTCACCGAATGCGGCATCCGTCTCAGTTGCAACCACCGCGAAGATAAGCTTTGGCTCATTCCTCTTGAATGTTGAATAAAGAGGAACATCTTCAGGTTCTTCAGATTCTTCAGCCGCTTCACTTTCCGCGCCCTCTTCGTCTTCCTGAGTATCAGCGGTCTCCGCGCTTTTCTTTTCCGCCACTTTTTCACATACTATGAGGTCCATATAGAATTTTACAGGGCTTCCGTCTACAGGTTCTGCCGCGCGAATGCCTTCGATATCAGGTTCACTGAGATAGAATGCTCCGCCTTTCTTTGTCCAGTCTTTGACCGATATAATTTTATCGTTTTTCAGGCTCCTGCAATTTGCTTTTTTCATGTAAAGACCTGCTTTTTCAAGTATATAGGCAGTCAGGTCTTCATCTGTCATTTCAGCTACCTGCGCCGGTGTAAGCACTACATTGTGAGTAACGAAAAAGCAATACGCCCCGTTGCCTACTCCGACGTTATGGACCTCGCGGACAGGCTGTTCCGGAGCTGTTTCCTCTACAGCATACGCAAAATCAGGTACTGCAAACATCAAAGCAAACAGCAAAGTCAGCAGCACGGATGCAATTCTTAAGGAAAATCCTTTTCGCCTGTAAGCGTCTTTGTTTTTATTAATCATATCAATTCCTCTCAGCTGTCAGTTCACGTCTGTACGTGCAAGTATCGCTGCCGGACGCTTTATGAGCGTATGCATGACAGGCAGCAGGCCGAACAAAAGATTGAACGCGAAAATCAGCACCAGCGATGCCAGCACGGTCTGTGTTGTACAAACAAACATGTTCGAAAGATAAGAAACATTCTGCAGCTTGCTGATTACGTAGTTCATAAGCAGCCATCCCGGTACGGAAGCCATAGTGGTTATGGCAATTATCTCTCCGGTAAACATCCTGTAAATGTCTGATTTCTTCACTCCAATTGCCCTGAGTATGCCTACTTCCTTGATGCGGGACAGGAATGATGCTCTCATCATCAGGAACACCTCTATCAGAGATATAATGATAATTATACCGCCTACAAGCAGGAACGAGCGCACCATAGTAAGCTGGCTCTTTCTGTATTTGCTTCTCTGGTACTTATACAGGTCTCTGGCCTTGAAGCCGTATGCACTGATTGCTTCGACCGTTTCCGCCTTATCGCCGGCTGCCTTTACCGTCATGTTATCCAGTTCGCCTATGAGCCTGTATTTTATCATATTGTTGTTGACATAAAACTTGCCCTTGACCTCGTCACTGGTATAGTAGCCTACTACCTTCAGCTTGTGTCCGTTGACTTTTGTCTTGATATTGCTTCCGAGCTTCATAGACTTTGAATAATCCTTGTCTACAAGAACCTCATAGTCGTTTTTAGGCCATCTGCTGTCATCAGCCAGCTGCAGCTTTTTCTTGTAAAGCGCATAGTCTATCAGTTTATCAGCTTCCGGAGAAGACGCGCTTATATTTCCGTCTTCGTCGTACTCTTCCATGCTGTAATCTTCTTCGTAATATCCATAGTCTCCTTCATAATAGTCACTGTCATTGTTGTTGGCCAGCATATTGATGAACATTGACTTCGATGCATAAATGCACGGGCTCGTTTTGTCTGTTATCCCGACTATGGTGAACTCCGGAAGTTCTTTCAGTGTAAGATGCCGTCCCAGAAGCTCTTCAGGATCCTTATAACCTGCGTTGATAATATCCGGGTTTTCCTCAATGGCACGCTTAAGCAGAAGTGCATCAACAGCAACCTCATACCGGCCTTCAGGAAGTCTTCCGTATTTGATATCCTCTTCCGCAAGATCCTCTGAAGCGCTGAGAGAACCCTTAAAAATGGACCCGCCCCATGATGTCTGCCAGTACTCGTCATATTTCATCTGCATATTTATCTGGCCTGAGCCCGGCAGAGCGTAATCGACAGAAGGGTCATCCTCTATCATCAGATAATCGTTTACAGGGATCTTCTTCTGAACTACCCCTACATACGCTTTGTTATCCTGTATGAACTTCTCATCAGGCATATTGAGTATGCCTGCGATATTTGACACAGCGTAAGTTATGAACATCGCTGATATAAGGAATCCCACGAGAAGTACCTTCTTCAGTATATGATACTTCCCAACTGTGCGGAATCCCGCCGCCAGCATAGTGAAAACATTGAAAATAGACGAATGCCGCAGCGGTCTTGATGATACGAAGCGATCCGCATGGAATCTCCGGGCCTCAGCCTCTTCAGCCGTCAGAGCCCTGTAATGATCGTCCACCAGTTCGATGCTCGAATTGTCATCAACTATTTCCATACGGCTGCCGGCATCGCGTGTCTGAATGAAAAGGTTGCCGCGGCTGATGACTATGTCTATATCCATCTTTCCGCCGCTTTCATTGTATACCCTGATTTTATGATCTTCATCACCAAAAGTGCGTTGATCCCTGATGTCCTTGAGGTATATACGGTTTTCTATCCTGTAGTCGAGCCCTTCAGCATTCTTGTTGATCTCGTCTGATATAACCTGTCCGTCACGGAGACGTATGATCCTGTCCGCGTAAAAATCAGCCAGGTTCTCTTCATGTGTAACGAGTATGACCAGTTTTTCGCGGGATATGGACTTGATTATGTTCATTACCTCCAGCGTATTGGCGCTGTCGAGGTTTCCTGTCGGCTCGTCCGCTATGATGATGGCCGGGTTTTTGACTATGGCGCGTGCAATGCCGACACGCTGGCGTTCTCCGCCGGAGAGCATGTCTGCGTAACGCTTTCTATAACGATACATTCCGACAAGTTCGAGCGCGTACTCTACCTTCTCCCTGATCTCTTTCTCATCTTTTATTCCGACCATCTTAAGCACCATGGCGACATTATCAAACACTGTCATGGTATTGATGAGATTGTAATTCTGGAAAATGTATCCGATGTTAAGGTTTCGGATCCTGTCGACCGCTCCGGCTGTTCTGCCGGTGATCTTTTGCCCGTTGATGTATATCTTTCCCTTGTCCGCTTTATCCAGACCTCCGATGACATTCAGCAGCGTTGTCTTGCCGCAGCCTGAAGGTCCCAGAAGAGCGGTCAGTCCTGTGTCTCCCAGCTCAAGGGAGGTGTTGTTGATCACGTGGATCTGATTTGACTTTCGGCGGTAAAAGTATTTATCTACATTCTGCAGTGTGACCATTCCCTACGCCTCCTCTCTGTATGTGCCCATGGCCGAGCTTCTGAAGATGGAGCGCATGAACCGGTCGGAGATAAGCACCGACATGAAGATCAGAACGACTGCAAGTATTATGTAGTCTCTCAATGTAAGATATGTAATATAATCCATGATCTGTGGAATATCTATTATGCCGGTGCGGCTCAGGTATACGAACAATATGAAAAGTGCATACGAAATCAGGCACACCAGCACGAGCTCGATCCTCATTATGCGGCATGCAGGTTTTTTACCCATACCCAGCATTCTCAGGGTAGCAAAATAGACACCTCTTGACTTCAGGATAAGCCGTATTACGAAATATGCCACAAAGAATACGGCCAGGCATATTACTATGGAAATCGGCAGCTGGATAATGCTCACTATCTCTTCATTCATAAAGTTGTTGATGTGATCTCTCAGCACCAGAACATGATAGCCGCCTCTTTCAAGCATATCCTTCATGCCTTCGATGTTTTTCGTGTCATCTACAAATACAGAAGCCTGGAAGCTGCCCTTCTCATAAAGTCTTCTGTAATCCATCGGATTAATGTATATTTCACCGTCATGCTCAGCAAGGTTCTCATAGCC
>JAFVPI010000054.1 GCA_017505405.1 Mogibacterium sp. | reverse complement strand
CCTCAATTGAATAATTAATTTCCATTCTCACTCTGGCGATGCAGGAACTTAAATTTGCAAGGCCAGATCAGACTTAACTTTTGCAAGACAGCTCAGTGCTGTCTTTTTGTTTTGTATACTTTCCTTACCTTTTGGATGACGGATCCAGAAAGGAGGAAACACCATGTCCAAAGGTAAACATTTAACCCTTGATGATCGCCAATCCATCCAGGTCGGACTCCACGAAGGCCGAAGCTTTCAGGAGATCGCCCGTGAGATCGGTAAAGATCCATCAACAATTTCTAAAGAAATCCGTAATCACAGAGTCACTCACCGCACTGGTTCTTACAACCCCTGCAGTAAAGCAAGAGACTGTCCACACAGTGGAGATATCTGCTCCCCTTGCAAGGTTCTCTATGGCAGAATCTGTCGGAGCTGCCCGGCAGTAAGATGCTACAACATATGCTCGGAATTCTCTCCTAAACCATGCCGCAGAATAATATCTGCTCCTTATGTTTGTAATGGCTGCAGTGAGCGTCACGGATGCAGGCTTGAAAGATATCTCTATGATGCAAAGACGGCTCAAAAGGCTTATGAGAAAACGCTCAGCCAAAGCCGCACCGGTTTTGCCATCTCATACGATGAGCTCAAGCGTATAGATGACATAGTTTCTCCGCTCATCCGTCAGGGTCAGTCTATCCATCACATATGCCGGAACAATGCGGACCTGATCATGTGTGATGAGAAGAGCATCTATAACTACATAGATGCAGGCCTTCTGTCTGTCGGTAATATCGATCTGCCAAGAAAAGTCCGTTACCGCGTCAGGAAGAAAAAACGCACGGTGCACATAGACAAACAATGCCACACAGGCCGCACTTATGAGGACTTTCTTGCTTTCCTTGCCTCCTGCCCGGACATTGCCGTAAATGAGATGGACAGTGTTGAAGGGAAAAAGGGCGGAAAGGTCCTTCTCACGATCTACTTCAGAAATTGCGAACTCATGCTCGCGTACATTCGCGATGCGAATACTGCCAGATCTGTAGCAGATATATTCAACCGTCTGGATCAGGTATTAGGCCGTGAAGCGTTCAGAATGCTGTTTCAGGTGATCCTTACCGACCGTGGCAGTGAGTTTACTGATCCATTATCCATCGAATGTGACGAGAACGGCGAGATCCGTACACGGATATTTTACTGTGACCCTCAGCGCTCCGATCAGAAAGGTGGTTGCGAGGTCACTCATGAGATGATCCGTCGGATCCTTCCTAAAGGAAAGAGCTTCGATCATCTGTCTCAGCAGGATATTGATCTCATGATGAGCCACATAAATTCCTATACAAGAAAGAAGCTGGGCAACCAGTCTCCCTACAGGTTGTTCAGCTCCTTCTACGGAGAGGATCTGCTTAACAGGTTGAACATCTGGCAGATCGCTCCTAACGATATTAATCTTACACCGAAGTTGTTGAACAAGTAACTGATTTACAGGAATCCGTCATTCAAAAGTCGAATTTCATATACCTCCCTGCGGAAGTTAACTTTGCGAATCTCCTTCTCTTTTTTCTTCCGCTCTCTTTGCATGCGCCGTTTGCAAGATTAAATTCCATTTTCAGATACTTTGCAAAAGTAAGTTCCGTTATTCTGCCGTTTCAAAAGCGTTGATTGAATTTACCATTGCAAGGCTGGAGTTAACTATTCCTGAACTGGAAATTAGTTTTCCAATTCACCTTTGCCATCTTTTGATGTTATCATTTGTATTGCGAATCGATGCACAATAGCATATAATCAAATTGTAATACAAATTATGCAATCTCGAAAGTGGTGAATCATATGTCAGTAAACAAGACCGCGAATGTAAATGCCAGAATCCAGCAGAGTGTCAAAACTGATGCCGAAGCGATACTTGCAAAGATGGGGATCCCCCGCTCAGTTGCAATAGATATGTTCTACAGACAAATAATCCTTCACAACGGCATACCATTTCCGCTGACGATCCCGAGAGCTGTACCATCAAGGGATCTAATGTCCGACAAGGAATTCAATAAAATGATGGCCGTTGGGCTCGAACAGGCTAAGGCTGATGACGCCCAAAATGTAGATGAAGTCTTTGATGAGCTTACGGAAGGTTTATAATGACAAAATATAAAGTCAAAGTAGTCAGACAAGCAAAGTCTCACCTGACAGCGATCAAAGAATATATTGCATTTGAACTGCTCGCCCCCGACACCGCCAGAAATATGTTGAACTTGCTGCGGCAATCTATCCAATCTCTTTCTGATGAACCTTACCGCATCAAGACAATCGATGAACATCCGTGGGGAAGCCAGGGCATTCGCAAAACGAGAGTAAAAAATTATTATATCTATTTTTGGATCGATGAAGGTAGTAAGTGCGTATATGTCATCGCAGTCATATACGTCGCCAGAGACCAGGAAGAACAGCTGGCAAAGCTCTCGTTTGATACTGAGTGATACATAATCAACAGCGATACCAGACCTAACTTCAGGTGATTATAAAATAAGCATCCGACCAGTGGTTCAATTGGTCGGATGTTTACTTCGTCTCTTATTTCTTGGAAATGTTAGAATTCCTTAAGCGCCTCTTCTATATGGCTTCTGATTTCTACCTCATGGTCAAGGCAATACTCATATGACTTTGCCATGAAGTCTCTCATTCTATTCCTCTGATACAATTCTTCGAGAGTATCAAGCATACATTTCCCGCCAATCATCATGTCCTGAAAATAACTGTACACGCAGCTTGGGAAATACGGGTTTATCGTGCTTAGCCGTTCATCCCTCATTATGCTTTCAACGACCATCTCGCTCAGGATCCACTTCATCGTAGGATGGTCATATTCATCATAGCTATCACCAAACGTCTGGTTCCAAACATAGAACCATATATAGTGGATCACTTCATGAATAGTTATCCCCAGCGCACCTCTCTCGCTGTTCCTGCAAAAAACATCGAAATATCTTTCAAGAAGAAACCTCGGGCATACAGGGTTCAGACAGATATTGCCTACCAGATCATTGAATATACCCCTTACATCGATCTCAAACGCGTCTGTCAGAGCATCATTGATTTGCCCTTCATATTTATTGAAGTGGTCATTATATAGCAGAACTTTCCTGTTCAACTCCGGTTCCAGTTCAGAGTAAACATCCGAAAGAACATCCACAAGATATTCTTTCCTCTCGTTGAGCGGCTTGCACCTTAATAGATCCGCATCGACCTGAGGATAGAAATACGGTAAAGCATCCGCCTGATTCGGTGCTGTATCATCTGTCTGAAACAGCATAATGCTATCGATTGAATGCTCAAACCCTGGGTTTTTGTATGTAACTCGCATCTTGTACCTCCGTATAATATTTGGCTGTCATTTCAGCAGTCTTAGGCAATCCCGAGTCAATTCGTAAATCTTGTCAGGGACTTCATCAATATATTTTCTGTCATGTGAAACACTTATTATCGCGCCGCTGAAACCTGCAAGCATCTTTCTGATCACCGGCCCTGATAAAGGGGAAAAATTGCGCGTCGGCTCATCGAGAAGCAGGATATCAGCATCTGATAGTGTCAATGAAAGCAGAAGGAGTTTGCCCTTTTGTCCTCCGGAGAGTTCTTTGATCTTCCTTGTCATATCTTCCGGCGTAAACCTTAGAGATGCCAGTCTGTTATTGATAATGACGTTTTCCTCCTTACTGCCGTCTTTCGTCAGGAACTCAACAGGAGTAATGTCCGGATCCAGCATCTCTTCATAATTTTGAGGCATATACGCAAAAGAACTATCTTCGCGCTTTTCCAGCTCATCCCTGATGCACCGCATCAGTGTAGTTTTACCGGCACCATTCTTACCGGTAATGCAAACCTTTTCACTGCCCCGGATATCCAGCCTGATATTTCTGGACAATACCCGTCTTTCACCATTTTCAGCGATACTCAGCTCAGGTATCGCAAGAGTCAGGAGGGCCTTTGTCCTTGGGATACTTGTCTCATAATCAAACATCAGATTTATCTCGAACTCATAGTGTGGTATTTCTGTCCGGTTCTCCTTCTGTTTCTCCAGACGCCTTCCCTGCGATTTCACCGCATGCATCTTCTTTTTAAGAAGCCTGCCGCCTGACGGATCAGCACGTGTTATTACATTCTGCTCATGCTCCACCCTCTGATAGATCTTCCGCCACTTTTCCTCTGCGATACGTTGATGCCGCTTTTCCATCTTAGCCTGTGCTTCCTGCAGTTCAAAGCCATGCAAACGTTCTGCAACATACCGCCTGTAAGGCATGTTGGCGACCGTGTGCCTTGGCACGCTCTTGTGATCCAGCTGTTCAATATGTATGACCCTGTTTGCGGTGTTCTCGATCAAAGTTTCATCATGCGAAACGAAGAGTATACCCATCTTCGATCGGTTGATAAACGACTCGAGCCATTCCAGCGTTTCTACATCGATATCATTTGACGGTTCGTCCAGCAGAAGTATGGACGGTCTTGACGCAAGCAGCCTGGCAAACTGCACTTTGACCTTCTCCCCACCTGAAAGCGTTCCCATGATCTGATCAGAATAGAGCATATCGGGATCTAGTCCTACCTCTCTGGCTATCCTTGCGATTTCTGCAGGATTCATCTCCACGAATTGGTCTTCGGCTGACATGAATTCGAATATAGTCAACCCTCTTGACTCAATGGGGAGTTCCTGTGGAAGATACGCGACCTTTTCACCCGGGGCAATTATTGTTCCGCTTGCTTCAGCATAGGGTTCTATCAGACCGGGATCAATGATCCACTTGAGCAATGTTGATTTTCCGTCGCCCTCTTCTCCTATAACGACTATCTTATCTCCCGGGTTCACAGCAAAGGTCAGCCCGTCTATCAGGGTCCGGTAATCTTTATCATGTATTATTCTCAAATTGTTTATTTGCAGCATATAAACACCTCCATTACTTGTGAGTGTTTATCGTGATGTTATTAAAAAAGCTATTCCGTTTCCGAAATAGCTGTGCATGTTTCATGTTCCGTTTTGATTTGACCGCAGTGTATCAAACCATTTGGTCCTCAGACCACAAAAATAGGAGCTGCCTGCACAGATAATCGGAAACACGAAAAAACATCACTGATAACAATGTCAGTATTATTGATCGTGTTACAAATTATCTGCTGATCACTCCGTTAGTCCTCCTATGTTTTTTATCACTATACAATCAATAATCTGGGGTGTCAATCATATCTCTCGTAATAATACAGAGCCGTTATGAGAATTGAGGCTCCTCCTTCGCATCTCATTCAAAGCCTCCTCGAATGGGATGACTCTCGTGAAGTGCGCGAGAGTCGAAGTTGCAGCTTCGACTCTCCTCATATACCACGAGACACCCCACAAAAAACCTCCTTCGAACGGCGATTTCCGGCGTTTATTGGCTTTTTTTCGCTTTATGCGGCGAAATGGTCATTGGCTAAAAATGTTGGAATTTCAACGAAAATCGTCATAACAAAATGACTTCGAAAACCAATTCGAAGCCATTTTTTGGAGCTGATAGGGGGAGTCGAACCCCCAACCTTCTCGTTACGAATGAGATGCTCTGCCATTAAGCTACATCAGCGAATGAGATGCTCTGCCATTAAGCGTTTATCGGAGGAGCGAAGCCGACGGACTTGATGTGAGGTGTCACGCAGTGACGGAGTCCTGACATCGAAATCAAGGTTTCCGACCTTACGGCAACGCCGTATGATCCGGAGGAAACCTTACGTCAGCAGGTGCGCATCGCGCTCTGTAAATATAACAGAGCGCGATTAAGAATTCAATCTGTTTTTACCAAAACGTGTGAGAATACACCTGTTCTCTATAGGCAGCGGGATGAATCACACACCTCCTTCCAATAGTTAGTATAATACCGGGGCTCACATCGCTAAAGTCACATCCATCACGGATTCGTCCTGGGACAAAACTGCAAACAAATGTTTGAATAAGCATGCCGGGAGTGGTATAATAAGATCAACTTAAGAATATTTCAACCCTTTTCCGGGCCGGCCCGTTGCAGGCAGGATTGCATCAGGATATGCGTGATACAAGGCACGCGTATCCTTCTTTTTTTCAGAGGGAGAAAGCATGACACGTATCAGAGGCTACAAGTACAGAGCGTATCCAAATAAGAAGCAGCGGGAGTTCTTCGAAAAGACCTTCGGCTGCTGCCGCTTCATATACAATCACTATCTCGAAGCAAAGCAGCAGGTCTGGAATGAGTGTCACGATACACTGAGCTATCCAGAAATGTGCAAGGACCTCTCCCGCGTCCTCAAGAAAGAGAACGCGTGGCTCAAAGAAGCGGACAGCATAGCGCTGCAGCAGTCATTGAGACATCTCGACAGAGCATATGACAACTTCTTCAAAAGGCGCGGAGGATATCCTAAGTTCAAGAGCAAAAGATCAGCTCAGAGCTACCGCACAATGAACGTGAACTGCAATATCCGCATAGACGGAGATAGGATCGTCCTTCCGAAGGCAGGAATAGTGAAGATCGTCAATACGAGAGACTTCGAAGGACGTATACTGAGCGCAACAGTAACGATGACAGCAAGCGGCAGGTACTATATATCGCTCCAGGCGGAAGAGGAATATGAGGTGATGCCGAACAGAGGCGGAGAGATAGGCATAGATGTAGGACTCAAGGTGCTGTACACTGACTCCGACTCATGCTCAGTCATCAACCCGAAGGCTCTTGCTAAGCACGAGAAGAGGATCAGACGGCTGCAGAGAAGCCTTTCGAGGAAGCAGAAAGGATCAGGGAACAGAGAGAAGGCAAGAAGGAAGCTTGCCATAGAACACGAGAAAGTAGCGAACATCAGGAGCGACTTCCAGCATAAGATCAGCTATAGGCTTGCGAACGAGAACCAAGTCGTCTGCATAGAGGATCTTGATGTGAAGGGGATGATGAGTGACCACAGGCTGGCAAAAGCGATTTCTGACGCATCATGGTCCGGATTCTACAGAAAGCTCGAATACAAGATGGCTGATCATGGGGGCGTGCTCATAAGGGTACCGAAGACGTACCCTTCCAGCCGGAGATGCAGCTGCTGCGGGAAGATAAACCACGAGGTCAGAGACCTCTCTGTACGCAGATGGACATGTCCTGATTGTGGAGCAGAACATGACCGCGACATCAATGCCGCAAAAAACATACTTGAAAAAGGCCTTGAGATGCTTGCATCTTAGGCCCTGACAAAAACATAAACTATGTACCGTGGGTCGCACGGGAATTCAAGCCTGTAGAGAGAGTGTAAGACGTTGTCTCTTAGAAGAGAACGCAGTTCTCTGTGAAGCAGGAATCCCACACCTCTAAGCATTCATGCGTAGGTGGTGGGAGCGTTCAATCTTTGTCCTCGAGTTTAGGAGCTTCCTCGGATACTGTCTGCACGAGTTTCACTACCAGCAGAGCAACATTGAGGAACGCTATCGCTACTGTAAGTCCGGTGGAAGCGCCGGCTGCCTTCCTCATTATTTTATTTGTATCGACCTTCATTTTTCCTCCTCCGTCTGCAGCTTATGCAGATCCGTTCTAAAATACTATAGTGGATATAGGTTGTTATTTGAAAACTCAGGATTCGAAGTGATATCTATTCCTAGCGCTTTTACCGCACGTTCATCCTTATCGGAAAGGATGGCAGTGCAGTGCGCAACGCAGCCGTTCAGATTAGGGATCTCCTTCAGCGCCAGCTCAGCGAACGGGTTTGTCAGCTTAGTCAGCGTGAGAGCCATGATGACCTCTTCAAGATTGAGGCTTGTCTTGTCGTGCAGTATGCCCGACTTTGTGCTCGACATGCTCTCGAAGATCGTAGGGGATATGATGAGCATATCGTCCTGGATTCCTGCCAGCTTCTTGATGGCATTGAGCACCATCGCAGCCGTAGCCACCATTCTGCGCGACGACCTTCCGGTCACGATGCTTCCGTCAGGGAGCTGCATTGCGGACACTACAACGTTCTCGTATCTCTGCGGGTTCTGCGCTCTCTTGATCTCGGCATATTCCTCTGCCGCCGCAACAGCAGGTCTGTCATATCTTGATGCGCCGACTTCTTCCATCAGCAGCTTGCATCTTTCAAGGGTGGATGCCTCGATCGAGCCCTTTCTGTATGAGCATTCCGCTATCAGGTATCTGCGGATGATCTCCTGCCTGGCCGCCTCTCTGCAGACCTCGTCATCGGTGATGGCAAATCCGCATCTGTTTACGCCCATGTCGGTCGGTGACTTGTAGCCGTCGTCCGATCCGGTAATGGCGTGGAGTATTCTTCTCAGAACAGGGAAGGCATCTACGTCTCTGTTGTAGTTTACGGCAACCTCACCGTAAGCGCCCAGATGGAACGGATCGATCATGTTGAAGTCCTTGAGGTCAGCTGTTGCCGCCTCGTAGGCGATGTTCACAGGATGCTTGAGCGGCAGGTTCCAGATAGGGAAGGTCTCGAACTTGGCATATCTGGCCTTGCGTCCTCTCTTATACTCGTGGTAGACCTGCGAGAGCGATGTCGCAAGCTTGCCGGAGCCTCCTCCCGGACCGGTCACGACGATAAGCGGCTTCGACACTTCTATATATGGATTCGCTCCATAACCTGCCTCGGATACTATGGTATCCACGTCGGTCGGATAGCCCTTTGTGAACATGTGCTTATATGTACGGATCCCGCGTCTTTCGAGCTTTGCCATAAACTGGTTGACGGACGGCGCATCCTCGTATCTGGTGACGACAACAGAGTTTACCGAAAGGTTATAGCTTCTGAACTCGTCGATGAGTCTCATGACTTCCAGATCGTATGTGATGCCGAAGTCCTGACGCGTCTTGCTCTTGACGATGTCGCCTGCATAGATGCAGATTATTATCTCTGCCTGATCGCTCATCCTCTGCAGGAGCTTGATCTTGGCGTTTTCATCAAAGCCCGGCAGCACTCTCATCGCGTGCTTGTCACCTACCAGCTTGCCGCCGAATTCAAGATACAGCCTTCCTTCTCCGCTTTCTATCCTCTCCAGGATGTACTTTGACTGCTGCTCGATGTACTGTTCTGCGCTGAATCCTTCTTTTTTCATATCGACCCCTTATCTTTATGAAGGCATTACTTCTATCTCAAGTATGTTGCGTCTCGAGAAGAACCTGTCAAATTTGATCTTATAGTCCACTGAGATTTTTCCGTACCCGTTTTCATCAAGGTTGTCCTCGAGCTTGTTGGTATATACCTCAAGGTTTACCGAAGACATCTTAGGTATCTGATATCTCGTGATGTTGAGCATGCCCGGTTTGAGCGTCATGTCCATGCCCTCGTCATCCTCGTCCTTAACGTATTTGCGTATGCGAATAGAACCGTCCTCAAGTTTGAACAGTGTGCGGATGTCTTCCGAACCGATCGCTTCCGATTCTTCGTATGTTATGTACGTGGCGTTATTGCGCGAATACACGGTGCCCTCGGTCAGGATCTCCATCGAGTCCTCGAGCTCGAGTTCACGGCGGAAAGCCTCCCCGCTCGGCTTGAGATTCTCAATGTATTGCTGGCTTGTGATTTTCAGATTGACGCTTTTTTTCATAACAGAAATATTTTATAACATTTGACATAACTGACACAATATCGACATATTTGAAATCTTTAATTATTCATGTACAATTAAAAATGTTTTAAGTTTTATTTTAGTTTTGGACTATACTATATAGATGGAAAGGAAACGGCAGCAACATTCTGCCGCGCAGGTATAGAAAGATGGACGAACAGGATAAAAACATAGTCAGCTTTGAAAATCCGGTCGAAGAGCCGGAACCGTTAAGGACGGTCGAAATAGAATACCCTAAGACAGTGGTGGATGAGCCTGCCCACGCTGCTCCGGCGGGGCCATCCCACAGCAAACCTAAGGAGAAGAAATACGTAACTAAGGGAGCTCTCATCGCATGCATGATACTCACGATGATCCTGAGCTCGCTGCTCGGCGCATTCATTTCAGGCGCGTACTTCAGCAGAACCACTTCAGACGGAAGGGCCACGAGAAATGACTCCCAGCTTTCGCAGCTCGATCTTGGCGATGCCACGGGGAGTGATCTCACGGTCGCCCAGATAGTCGACAGGAACGAGAACGCGGTAGTTGAGATCCTGATGTCGGGGACCCAGCAAAACATGTGGGGCCAGATGCAGCTTGTGCAGGGCGCAGGCTCCGGCGTCATCGTAAGAGAGGACGGCTACATCGCTACCAACTATCACGTCATTCAGGGCGCTAACAAGGTGGAAGTGACCCTGCACAACGGAGATTCCTACTCCGCTCATATCATCGGAAGCGATCCGGCCAATGACATTGCGGTCATCAAGATCGACGCCAAGGGTCTAACCACTGCGACAGTCGGCGACAGCAGCACAGTCGATGTAGGTGACCTGGCTGTAGCCATCGGCAACCCTCTCGGTCAGCTCGGCGGCACAGCTACTACAGGCATCATCAGTGCTCTCGACAGAACACTCGACGTGGAAGGCACCACTCTGACGCTCATGCAGACAGATGCGGCCATCAACGGAGGAAACTCCGGCGGCGGTCTTTTCAACAGCAAGGGTGAGCTGATCGGCATCGTTGAGTCAAAGGCTTCTGCAGTAGGCGTTGAGGGACTTGCATTCGCTCTGCCTATCAACACTGTTTCACCTATCATCAATGACTTCATCGAGAACGGAGGCAATGTACAGGCAGCTGAAGCCACACCGGCCGTAGGCGTCGTGATAAGCGACGTTTCTGAAGAGAACGCGCAGTACTACGGACTTGAGTCTGCAGGCGTATATGTAGCACAGGTCACCGGCGAAAATGCTCAGAAGGCAGGTTTCCAGGCTGAGGACCGCATCGTATCCTTCAACGGCAAGCAGATCTCCGACAGCAACGAATTCATCACTCTCGTCAGAAAGTGCAAGGTTGGAGATACAGTAACCATAGTTGTCAGCAGAAAGGGTCAGCAGATCGAGATCAAGACTGTACTCGAAGAACTGCAGCAACAGCAGCCATGACCAGGTTTCCGGTCAGGAGCACAAAAATAACCCCGCGCAGCCCGCGCGGGGTTTTAGATTTCTTAAAAGAGGGGATCATTCAAGCTCACCCATGGCCTCCATCTTTTTGCCAAGCGCAAAGACGAACTCTTTAAGGGCCTTCACATGGGCATCAGCCTCAAATCTTGCCTCAGCGTCACGTCCGGCATTGATGGCCTCCATGATACGGTTATGCTGCTCAGCAGTCGACTCATAAAGGGAGAAATCGTCATAGTACAGATATCTGAATCTCAGTGAGAGTTCCTGTACATACTTGACCAGCTCGCTGAGAGTCTCGTTGCCGCTGCACTTTACGATGAAGTTATGGAATTTCTCATCAAGCTCGATGATATGCTCCTTGTCATCAGCTTTCTCGATCGCTTCCTCGTATTCGGCAGCGATCGCTCTGAGCTTTTCTCTTTCCTCGTCATTGATCCTCTGGGCCGCGAGCTTTGCAACAAAGCCTTCCATGTCCTCTCTCACTTCAAACACATCGAGCATGTCCTTGATCGAGATGTTTGCGACATAGGCTCCGCGCCTCGGCTCCACCTTTACCAGTCCGTCATCAGAGAGTCTCTTGATGGCTTCTCTGATAGGTGTGCGGCTCACATTCATCTTTTCGGAAAGATCGATCTCCATGAGTCTTGTCTGGGATACGATCTCACCCGTAAGGATCTTGTGCTTTAATTCCAGATATACCAGGTCCTTTAAAGGTTTCTGTACCTTGAGTTGTATATCAGTCATATCTTCCCCCTCTATCTATTTGCCTGTATCGGTCAGCCATGCCCTTATCGAGGCATCTTTTGTTGCCATCTCTGCCAGAGTGGCAAGTCCTTTACCGGCTTTATCGATGTCTCTGTAATAAGCGACCATTGTAGGACCGCTTCCGCTCATGAGCACTTCCTCAGCATCGAGGTTTTCAAGCATGAATCTCTTGAGATCTGCCGCTTTCTTGTCTGCCCTGAGCGTATATTTTTCCATGTCGTTGACGAAGAGCTTTCCGGCGCTTTCCGACTCAGTATATCCGATCTCATCAAAGGCTTTGTAAGCCGCCTTCGTCAGTACTGCTGTTCCCGGATTTGCCATGACGACATATCTCGGGATGCTTTCTGCCCTTTCGATTATGTCCCCTATGCCGGCAGTCCATGCCGCATCGCTCGCTTCCTCGAGCCCTTCGAGCCCTTCAAGCACATCGCGGTTACGGTATGCGTTCATGAATGTCGAGAACGGCACATCAGCTCCGAAAGTCCCGCCGATGTCCATGAGCTGTCTAAGCGTGAACGGTCTTCCTGTCATTTCATTAAGCCCCAGGAGGCATGCTGCTGCGTTTGCGCTTCCTCCTCCTATGCCTGCCGAGACAGGAAGATCCTTGCGGATATCTATGAGCAGAGTATCTGTCAGTCCGTACTTGTCCGGAGAATCTTCTCCCAGCGCATCCGTAAATACCTTTACAGCTCGGAACGCCAGATTGTCCATGTCAGTCGGGATTGTTTTTGCATCCGTACATAAATATACAACAATGCCATTTACAGTGCAATGAGGCAGCTTGTATTTTGTTGCTTTTTGAGTACATTTTTCTATGCTCAGCACATCACGGAGCCCCAGACCCTGCATGAATGAGACTATATCATGGTAGCCGTCTGGTCTTTTCCCGGTGATCTCGAGTGACAGATTGATCTTTGCGTGAGCGTTAAGTGTTATCTTATCCATGGTCAATGAAACAGGGGAGATCACGCTCCCCTGAAGTCTTCCTTTATTTTTTCTTTGTGCTCCTGCTCTTTGAGCTGTTCTTCTCTGCCTTTCTGGCAGCCTTCAGGGCTTCTATGGAGCGGTCTGCTTTATTGACAGGAGCCGGCGCATGTACGTGGTAAACGTTATTCAGGAGCTCCGCGCAGTTTTCTATTTTCTGCGGCGGCTGTTCAGGAGCCTTCTTTGCCTTGCGGGCTTTTTTCTTTGCTTCCTTGGCTTCTTTCTTTGCCTGCTCAGCCTTGACTTCCTCTATGCTCTTTCCAGTTCTCTTTGCTTCCCTGTATGGATTGAATGCCTGCTCTTTAGGCGCATCCTTAGGCTCTTCCTCTTCCTTTTCGTTGTTCTGGCGGAGAGAGAGCACCATGATTCCTCCGAACATCACGAACATCATGCCCATGTTGACCATGTTGTTGATTCTCTGGTTATAGGTCTTGAATGTGACAGTCTTGTCTGCACCGAGAGTATTGCCATCATTGTCGATGACATCACCGCTTACAACAAGCCTGTACTCCGAGTTGTTCTTG
>JAFVPI010000053.1 GCA_017505405.1 Mogibacterium sp. | reverse complement strand
TCCATTGTTCAACAAATGACTGCATATCTTCATCGGACGGGGCCGTCAGTTCTGCGTCCGGGTAATCGCGTCCGAGCTTACCATATTTATGGGAGCCTGTACTGTGATAAGGCAGAAGGTTCACCTGAGGAGCCTGTATGCCGTTCTCCTTCAGGAAGTCTATGATCTGCGCCATCGACTCAGGGTCTCCGTTTACCTCTTTGATGGTCGGTATCATTATGTATATGCGGGCGCCTGCCTTCGCGATGCCCTTAAGGTTGTCGAGTATGAGCCTGTTGCTCATTCCGATGTACTTCTTATGCTTCTCGTCGTCGATCACCTTTACATCGTATAGCCATGTATGCACATACGGCAGTATAGCCTCGAAATTGCTGAAAGGAGCCTGTCCGCATGTGTCTATGGTGACATCAACGCCCTCACGGTAAAGTCTTTTTACCAGGGTCTGGATATAGTCGGGATCCATCGCCATGACCTCACCGCCCGACAGCGTGACGCCGCCGCCTGACTGCTCATAGAACATCTGATCCTGAAGGCATATCCTTACGAGCTCATCGATCGGGTATTCCCTGCCGACCAGCACCCTGAAATTGCCGAGACATACATCAACGCACTTTCCGCACAGTATGCACTTCGACCGGTCGATAACAGCCTTTCTGCCATTTTCATCCGGTTCCGACATCGTTATGGCGCCTGCCGGGCAGACTGCCTCACACCTGCCGCAGCCCGTGCACTTAGGTATGTCTATCTGAAGTTCGGGATCAAAATTCTGAGTCTCGGGGTTGTGGCACCACCAGCACCTGAGATGGCAGCCCTTGAAGAAGACTGTTGTTCTGATGCCGTCCCCGTCATGTATCGAGTATTTTTGTATATTAGTGATTGAATGCATAATTATAGTCTCCGTTTTAGACCGCGGTCTAAAAAGTTTCATTAATATTATACCTTTTCCATCCGTTGATAAGCAATAAAAAATGACTCTTTCGAGTCATTGTTTTTGCACTATTTTTTGAGTCCCTGCATCATTACCGGGAAGACTTCCCTGCTGAATTCACCCAGTGAAAAGCTTCCGTTGTTCATGCACCACTCAGTCACAAGTGCTCTCTCTCCCATGCTGAAGTATCTGACCATGTCACTTACCGACATGGTATCTATCAGCTCACCGTTTTTACGGCCTTCATCCATTATCCTTTCGATATATCTGTAATAGTATCTGTTGCGGTTCAGAAGAGCCGAAAAACTCTCCTTTACTATCTGGGCTGAATACAGATACGAAAGTAGCCTGTAGTCCATGGTCCTTTCCATGAATGAGTGCACTTCGTAATTCAGCCAGATCAGCTTGTCAAAACAGCTGAGTCCCTCAGGCTCCTCTCCTTCGAGTCTCTCATATTCACGGTCGAGTATCTCTGAAAGAGTACCGAGCAGATCGTCCTTGCTTCTGAAATAGTAATAGAACGTTCCCTTGGAAATGTCTGCTTCTCTGAGTATGTCATTGATCGTTGTTTCGCCGAAGCCTTTTTCGTAAAAGAGCTTCCAGGCTGTATTGATGATCTTCTCTCTTGTTCCTTTTGCCATCTCTTTTTCTCTTATATAAGAGCTTTATCACAGTTTCGCGTTTGCGAGAATATTAGTATCGAACGTGAATGTGAGCGAGTCCTCGATGCGGGCTCTCTTCAGCGCCAGTTGTATCATCCTGTCAAGCAGCTCACTGTACGGAACGCCCACCGGCTCCCAAAGATAGAATGAGAGCGAACCCGGGATAGGGTTGATCTCGTTGAAGTAGAGCTTGTCTTCCTCTTCATCGATCATGAAGTCGATGCGCGACACTCCGCAGCAGCCAAGAGCCTTGAACGCCTTTACGGCAAGTTCACGGATCTCCTCGCGCTTCTCAGGGCTGAGCTCAGCAGGGATCTTTCTTGAAAGATTGGCCATGCCTGCTCCCTTGGAGCCGCTGCCGCCCTTTGCGCCGCCCTTCTTTCCGCCGCCGTTGACGTATTTATCTTCATAGCTGAGGATCTCACCTGATGTGAGCGGCTCCTCGCACTCTGATGCTTCCGCGCCGTTCTCGTCTCCGAGCACAGAGCAGTTTATCTCTCTCAGTTTTGAGATCGCATGCTCCGCCATTATGCGCGCTGCATATCTGAACGCATCATCGACAGCATCAATAAGCTCATCCCTGCTCTTCGCAACGCCGATGCCTACGCTTGAGCCGAGATTCACCGGCTTTATGATCACCGGATAACCGAAAGTCTTTTCTATATCGTCCGCTATCTTCCCCGGGTCCTCATAATCAGCCATGGTGTAGACCGTCGCGTCAAGCACAGGCACACCGGCTTCCTTGAGAACAGCCTTGGTGATGAACTTATCCATGCTTATCGCGGATGAAGTGACGTCCGGTCCAACGAACGGAACGCCGACTGTCTTGAGGTATCCCTGAAGAGCTCCGTCCTCCACGTTTGTGCCGTGTACTACCGGAAAAGCTATGTCGATCGATACAGGTTTCTGTCCGCCGAACATCTTCGCAGGGTACGGCACGAGCTGCACCCTTCCCCCGTCATTCACCATTATGACCCTCTGTGAGCGCTTCAGGAGTCCCGGAATGTCTTTATAGGCTTCGATCTTTCCGATATCCGCGCCTGTATACATGTCGTTCTCCTTTGTCATGTACACAGGGATCACTTCGTATTTATCGGTATCCATCGCCTTGAGGGCCTGGATGCCGGATATTACAGACACTTCGTGCTCAACGGTCTTGCCGCCGAACATCATCGCTACTTTAGTTTTCATTATTGTCCTCTCTAGTAATTGTCAGGCAGGTCGTTTTCCAGAAGTATGTATTTATGCTGATCTGTCTTTACTGCATATGCGCGGCTGATAGCATCTTCCACCTTGTCGAACACTTCCAGATGCTTTTCCGGGAAGCCTTTGCTCAGTATACCCTCTTTGATCGGCTCTGTATGCTTTCTGCCGACAAGGAAGATCCTGTCGCAGCAGTCTGCCGCGTATGTGCCGAACTTTCTGTTGTATTCTGCCTCGTCCGCTCCGAGCTCAACCATGCCTGGCGTGATGAGTATCCTCATGCCGTCCATGATAGCAAGCGTTTCAACGGCTGCTTTTGATCCGATCGGATTCGAGTTGAATGCGTCATCGATTATGGTCACATCGCCGTGGTTCTTCATCTCCATGCGGTGAGGTACGCTCTGTATCCTTCTGACCGGAATACGCAGTTCGGCAAGCGGAATGCCAAACTCATGGGCGACCGCTATTGCTCCCATTACGTTTATGACGTTGTGACCGCCAACAAGCTTCATTGAGAATCTCTCCGTCTCGCCGTCCGGAGTATTTACCGTGAAGTCCGTGCCATGGTTTGTGATGACTATGTCTGACGCGTAATAACCGCTTCCGGTCTTCTCGGAATGATACATTACAGGATCATCGTAGAGAGGTCTGCTGCCCTTTCTGCGCTCCAGCTCCTCTGCGATGTATTCATTGTCTCCGTTCAGGAAGAGCATCCCTCCGTCAGGGACCGCGTCAGCAAGCTCGAACTTTGTCTTCTGAATGTTCTCAAGGCTTCCGAAAGTGTCGAGGTGCTGAGGGCCGATCGAAGTTATGAGTCCGTGGTGCGGATGCACCAGATCGCAGTCCTCTTTGATCTCTCCCACATATCTGGCTCCCATCTCGCAGACGAAGATCTCGTGAGTCGGCTTGAGGAACTTTCTGATGGTGATCACGATGCCCATCGGTGTGTTGTAGCTCTCAGGCGTTACAAGCACTCTGTACTTTGCTCTCAGGAGAGTCTCAAGGTAGAATTTGACGCTCGTCTTGCCGTAGCTTCCGGTAACACCGATTATTTTAAGATCAGGGTTCTCCCTGAGGATGCGCTTCGCGTCGTTTATGTAATGGTTGTTCACACCTTTCTCGATCGGGCGGTTTATGCTGTTTGCCAGTATGTTCTCGCCGATCTGAAGGCCGACTACCCCAATCAGAAAACCTCCAAGCGGAGCCAGGTTCCATTCTTCTATACTTCCGGTCCTGATAAGGACGGAAGCGTAGCACGCCAGCACGAAAAGCACATCAACAGCGATTATCGTCGCTATCATGCGCTTGACTCTAGGGGTGAATTTAAGAGGCTTCTTTGAATTCATCTCAATGAGCAGCCTGTACACCAGTATGATCACTATCAGCGTAAGCCATATCAGCACGTCAGTTGCAGCTGTCAGCCAGTCCAGACCTGCAAGAGGAACGAACATCCTGACAGCACCAAGCACTATGGCAAAATACAGTATCCACTGGAGACGTCTGTTTTTTTCGAGCCATGCGAGCTGCTCGTTGTTCATGTATGTATTGAGCTGGAACATATGCATGTTGAAACGCATGGTCAGCCAGAATGCAGGTATCGAAAGCGCAAGTGTGATCAGAGTACGTATTATCATGCCGCACCTCCGATCCCGAGGAATGCCCTGAGGATATTCCTGAATTCAACAGGCTTGTAAAGGAACGAGTAGTGATCGGTCCCTTCCAGCACAACAAGAGCCGCATTCGGCATCTTCTCTTCCATCTTGTGAGCATCGCTGATTGGCGTATCCACATCGAGGTCGCCCCAGACGAGCAGCGTATCCTGTCTTACCGAAGGCATCAGGTGCTGCAGGTCTTCATTGACTGCCATTACCAGACACTTCTTCATCATAGGACTCGCATTCCTGTAGTCCTCCGAGCCCTGCTTGCTCATCCAGTAATCGATCACTTCAGGGAACATCGCATGGACCGGCTTGCTGGTGAGGAAGCTGCGCTTGATCTTGTACATCCTCACTTTGAACTTCTGTGAAGCGCTGCGCTCAGGCATCACGCCCGCGCTGTCGACCAGAACGATCTTCTCTATCCCGAACGGAAGGCTGTCTTTGGCAGCAAGCTTGATGATGACTCTTCCGCCGTATGAATGGCCGAGAAGAACTGCTTTACTTATGCCAAGCGCTTTCATGAATTCGCAGAAGAAATCCGCATATGCATCTACGTTCCACGGCTCTGCAGGCTCATCGCTTGCGCCGAATCCCGGAAGGTCAAACTGAACGACACGGTATCTGTCATTGACTGCTGCCGCGACCGAATCGTAGATCTCCATGC
>JAFVPI010000052.1 GCA_017505405.1 Mogibacterium sp. | reverse complement strand
GACGAGGACGCAGTCAGGGAGATGCTGGCCGCCACATCGATCGATTTTGTAAGCGGTCAGACTCATCTCGACGGAGAAGACGTCAGCGGACTCATAAGGACGAACGAGATCTCAATGGCTGCTTCAAATATCTCAAAGCTTGCCATAGTAAGAGCCAAGGTGGACGAGGTCAGCCGCTATCTGGCATCTACAAAAGATGTTGTCATGGAGGGCAGGGACATCGGAGCAACGGTCATTCCTGATGCCGAAGTAAAGATCTTCATGACTGCAGCGCCGGAAGTAAGGGCAAAAAGACGCTACGAACAGCTGCTGGCTGCCGGTAAAGAAGCGGATTACGATACTATCTTCAACGAGATCCAGGCAAGGGATTATCAGGACTCGCACAGGGAGGTCAGCCCGCTCAGAGCGGCTGATGATGCCGTTTTTCTTGATACTTCCGACATGTCGATAGAAGAAAACATAGATGCGGTGGCAGACATTATAACCGCTAAGACGGGACGCAGCGCGTAACGTCCAATATGGCACATGATCATTGAGCCACGTCCTTGCGGGTGTGGCTTTTAAAGTAGTATCATAAGCATTTGTGCTCCGGAAAGGAGTAAATATGCAGATAAAAAAGATGCCTGAGGCTGAACGCCCGCAGGAGAAGATGCTCTACGGAGGAGCAGGCTGCCTCAGCAATTCCGAGCTACTGGCCCTCATCATCAGGACCGGTACCGGCGATAAGTCTGCGGTAAGGCTTGCAGACGAGGTGATATCCTACACCAGTGAAAACACCGGCGGACTGGGAGCTGCCGAAGTAAGGGAACTGACAGAGATAGACGGCATAGGAGAGGCAAAGGCATGCTCAATAGTAGCCGCCATGGAGCTCTCAAAACGGATGATCTCAGACCATCAGGGAGCTGTCAGGATGAGGATCAGAGACAGCAGACAGGTGGCAGAGATACTGATGGAGGAGATGATGTATGAAAAGCGCGAGCTTTTCATGACTCTCAATCTCAATTCAAGACTGCAGGTGGAGTCGAAATCGGTCATATCGATAGGAAATCTCGACAGCGCGCCGGTACATCCCAGAGAGGTATTCGGACCGGCTGTCAGAAGGGGAGCAGCTGCAGTTATCGTTGCCCATAATCATCCGAGCGGAGATCCGACGCCCAGTCCCCAGGACGTGGACGTCACAAAAAGGCTCATCAGGGCGTCAGAGATACTCGGGATAAGACTGCTCGATCACGTAATAGTAGGCAACGGCTGCTTCACGAGCATGAAATCAGAGGGATATTTCGGAGAATAACGGAAAAACATGGACAGAAAAGTTACGATTCAGGATTTCATAGATTCGCTGGGAATGGCAGGACTCCTCACTTCAGTAGGAGGCGAGCCTTCATGCAGCGCGATAATGGCATTTTACACAGAACCCGGAATGAAAGAGCTCGGAGCGCGTGAAGTGAAAAGCGTTACGTATAACTCAAAGGAAGTTTCGGAAGGCGCGCTTTTCGTGGTAAAAGGCGCTCATTTCAGGGAGCAGTATCTCAATGATTCCATAGAAAAAGGCGCTGTGTGCTATGTCAGGGAAGAAAGCAGCGCAGCCGGGGATGCAGAATGCAGAATAGTCAGCGAAGAGGAAGCCGCGGCAGCAGGGAAACGGATCATAGAAAGAGCAAATGCATCCTGCCTTGATATCCGGGTGAAAGATATACGCAAGGCCATGCCTGTCATTGCAGAGACATTCTACGGAAAGCTGTCTGACGATCTGTGCATGGTCGGCATCACGGGGACCAAAGGCAAATCCACCACGGCTTATTTCATGAGATACATACTCGATGCATATATGGCGGGGACCGGCGGACGCAGAAGCGCGATCTGCTCCGGCATAGACAATTATGACGGAGTGATCGAAGAAGAATCGCATCTGACCACGCCTGAGATAATGGAACTTTACCAGCATATGAGCAATGCTCTGAAGAGCGGCATAGGCTATATGACGATGGAGGTCTCGAGCCAGGCCCTCAAGTATGACAGGGTAACGGGAATAGAATTTGCTGCAGGTGCCTTTCTCAATATCGGAAGCGACCATATCAGCGCGATAGAGCATCCGGATTTCAACGATTACCTCGAGGCCAAGCTCAGGCTTTTCGGACATTGCCGCAAAGCCTGCATAAATCTGGACTGCGAGGAGCAGGAGCGCATAAGGTCTGCTTCTGCGGACTGCCCTTATGTGATCACTTTCAGCCAGAGAGACAGCAATGCCGCCGTGTTCGGGTACGATGTAAGGTCGAGCGAAGGAAAGGTAACATTCAGGGCGAGAGGAAGATCGATCGAAGGATATGAAGACTTTGATGAAGAATTCGCCCT
Source organism: Mogibacterium sp. (assembly GCA_017505405.1). Classification (GTDB taxonomy): domain Bacteria; phylum Bacillota; class Clostridia; order Peptostreptococcales; family Anaerovoracaceae; genus Crickella. The sequence goes on along the minus strand of JAFVPI010000052.1, from coordinate 2,431 downwards.
CGGCACTTTCGGGACCATCAATGTTGAGAACGCGCTGGCCGCGATATCCCTTTCAGCGCTGCTCGGAGTTCCGATTAAATACATAAAGAGCGGTCTTGCCGCTGCGAATTCACCGGGACGCATGGAAGTGTTCTACAGCAAAGACGGAAAACGCATAGCAATCGTTGACTATGCTCATAACAAGCTCAGCTATGAGAAGTTCTTTGAGACCATCAGAGGAGAATTCCCGGGAAAGAAGATGATGATAGTATTCGGATGTCCGGGAGGCAAGGCCTTTGCAAGGAGAGAGGAGCTTGGGACCATAGCGGGCCATAACTGTTCGTACTCGATAATCACGGAGGAAGACTACGGAGAGGAAGATGTCAACAAGATCTGCAGCGAGATCGCAGGCTTTGTAAAGGCAGCAGGCGGAAAATGCGAGATCATAACCGACAGGGTGGAGGCTATAAAAAAGGCAATTACACTCATGGATGATGACACCATACTGTTCCTGCCGGGCAAAGGCCGCGAAACACGTGAAAAACGCGGGATCAGATATATAGATACCCCATCTGACGCAGATGTAGTACTTCAGAACCTTTAGCATTGTTAAATGTATATGAGTAAAAACGAGACACTCTTCTGAAGAGTGTCTTTTTCTAATTGACTGGAATTATTGGTATATGTATAATATCTATGTATGTTTATGTCATCTTACCGCATATATGTTGTATCAAAGAGGGACATCGGCCCCTATATAAAGAGATCATTACAGCAGAATGCGTAGATAATGTATATATTACAAAATCCAAATAATTGATAAGGAGGTGCTTATGTCACCGGTTTTAACTGTTGTGATCAGCATTGTAGTCCTTATCGTCGGTATAGGAATTGGTTACATACTTCGTAAGAATGTCGGAGAAAAGGCCATAGGAAGCGCAGAACAGCAGGCCAGAAACATGATACTGGATGCGCAGAATACTGTCGAGAACCTCAAGAAAGAGAAGGTGCTTGAGGCAAAAGAGGAAATACATAAGCTGAGAGAAGAATACGAAGGTGAGCTCAAGTCCAGGAGGGCTGAGGTCACAAAGGCTGAGAGAAGGATCTCTCAGAAAGAAGAGAACATCGACCGCAAGCTCGAGAGCATCGAAAAACGCGAAAACGGTCTCACAAAGAGAGAGCAGTCGATGAATGAGAAGCACAAAGAGATCGATGCCTACATCCAGAAGCAGGTAGAAGAACTCGAAAGGATCTCGGGCTACACAAGAGAAGAAGCGAAACACCTGCTCCTTCAGGAACTCGAAACGGAGATCCGCAAGGACGCTTCGGACATGATAGTAAACATCGAGACCGAGGCTAAGGAAGAAGCTGACAAAAGGGCAAGGGAAATCATCACTACCGCGATCCAGAGATATGCTTCGGATCAGGTAACAGAGACAACTGTTTCTGTAGTCAGTCTGCCGAACGACGACATGAAGGGCCGCATCATCGGAAGAGAGGGCCGCAACATCAGAGCCATCGAGACTCTGACAGGAGTAGACCTCATCATCGATGACACTCCGGAAGCAGTTATTCTTTCCGGATTCGATCCGGTCAGAAGAGAGATCGCCAGGATCGCTCTTGAGAAGCTGATCGTTGACGGACGTATCCATCCGGCAAGGATCGAAGAAATGGTCCAGAAGGCCACAAAGGAAGTCAACACCATCATAAAGGAAGAGGGCGAGAGAGCCTGCTTCGAAACAGGCGTACACAACCTGAATCCTGAGATGGTAAGACTCATCGGAAGACTCAAATACAGGACCTCATACGGGCAGAACGTGCTCCAGCACTCCATCGAAGTGGCTACTTTAGCCGGCATGATGGCAGAAGAGCTCGGACTTGATCCAAGACTCGCCAGAAGAGGCGGTCTCCTGCACGATATAGGCAAGGCAATCGACCACGAAGTAGAGGGAACTCACGTGGAGATCGGAGTCAATATCTGCAAGAAGTATAAGGAATCCTGGAAGGTAATCAACGCAGTCGAGGCCCACCATGGTGACGTGGAGCCTACTACTCTCGAAGCCATGCTGGTAGCTGCCGCCGATGCGCTGTCTGCTGCAAGACCGGGAGCAAGAAGGGAAACCCTCGAGTCGTATATCAAGAGACTTGAGAATCTTGAGAATATCGCCAATACTACAAAGGGCGTAGAAAAGTCCTATGCTATACAGGCCGGACGCGAGATCAGAGTAGCTGTCAAGCCTAACCAGGTAAAGGACGATGAAGTCCCTATGCTGGCAAGAGAGATCGCCAAGAAGATCGAGGCCGAACTCGAGTACCCTGGACAGATCAAAGTCAGTGTCGTCAGAGAAACAAGGGCAACGGACTTCGCTAAATAACAGTGAATTTAAAGGCTCCTCGCGAGAGGAGCCTTTGTAAGGAGAGGGCATACGGAATGATTTATCTCGATAACAGT
>JAFVPI010000051.1 GCA_017505405.1 Mogibacterium sp. | reverse complement strand
TTTTCGAGGACTAACAAGTTTTGCTTGTTTGTCTTTTTTCTTTCAAAGTCTTTCATTTTCAGGACTTTCGCCCTGTTAATTCAAGACCTGTTCTGCACTATGAAGTTTTCAAGGTTCCGCTGTGCTTTTCAGCGACAGCTTTATTAGTATACACAGCTCAGTCATTTCTGTCAAGAACTTTTTCAAAGTTTTTTTAATTTCTTTTTTGTTCTTTATTGAGCTGCTGCAGCACGAGGCTGCCCTTTTGCCTAAAAAATCAGGGCTTTGTTTTGCCCTGTTTTCAAGCACTCGTATATAGTACTACTTTCTGAATAATAGTCAATACCTTTTTTGCTATTTTTAAAATAATTTTTCGGGTATGATTATATGCTTCAGATCCGGCTCATTATTCCATCTCGCGCTCAGCTTCACGCTCCTGACGGGTAATGGCTGCACTCATCATAATATCCTGTTCCGCCGCCATGTCGGCTTTTATTTTGGCGATCCTTCTCTGAGCATTCTTCTGCTCGCGTATGCCCTCCTTAGCCTTGGCAAGGGCACGCTTCTCATCCTCCTGAGCCTCCATGAGCTTTTCCTCATTGCCGGTTACGAAGCTCGGCCTGGAGTACTCTATGCTGAATGACTGGCTGAATCTCCTGAGCCCGAGTATGATCATGCAGATACCTATCAGCAGGGTCTGGCTCAGCCTGAGCGTGGAGTTGTTGAAGAACATGTATCCGCCGGCGATGAGCATCATAGTGCAGAGTGTTACGCCTATTCTCTGATCCATATCAGCTTCCATGATGTCGAGCCATTCATTTCTGAATGCCAGTACTCCCTCGATGAGCATCCAGAGCGCAAACATCATCTGAGCGCTGTTGTCATCCGTGACCTGCCCCGAAATGATCACTATGCCGAATATAAGCATAAGGAATCCGTCCTTGGCAAAACCTACTCCGATCTCGGAAACATCAAAATCAGCCTGTCTTCCAATAAGTATTTCAAATGCGCCAAGCAGTATGAATATGAGGCCTATAATAAAAGCGACCGACAGAAAGGCTGCGCTGGCATTTGCTACGCAGAATACTCCCGCGCCTATCATCGCGACGCTCGCGATCATCATCAGTGTTCTCATTGCTTCCTCCTTAGAAATCCGTTATATACTACCACTAAAATACCCGCCCTCGCAAGAGCGGGTATCTTTGCGCATTTATGCGGATACTACAGGCTGTAACCTGCGTGGAACGCCTTCTTGTTGAGGTCGATGAATTTTGCCTTGACGTTGGCCTCGATCTCTGCATCCCAGTCGATCTCATCGAGTCCCATAGCCTTTACGAGAGCTCCGAGAAGAACGATGTTCATTGCCTTAGGGTTGCCGAGCTCTGTAGCTACCTCAGCAGCCTTGAAGGAGAGCACTTCGCATTTCTCCTTGAGATGATCGATGATGCCTTCCGGATACTCAGCCGCACCAAGGTTGACCGGTACAGGCTGTATGCGGTAATCATTAATTACCATCTTGCCGCCGATCTTGAGGTGATCGAGCCATCTGAGAGCTTCCATCTCTTCGAATGCAACGATAACGTCAGCGGATCCCTTGCCTACGATAGGGCTGTATACCTTATCGCCGTATCTTACCTGTGTAGATACGGAGCCGCCTCTCTGCGACATTCCGTGGATCTCACTCATCTTGACATCATAGCCGGCCTTGATGAGACCGCTTGTCAGGATCTTGCTTGCCAGGATGGTTCCCTGTCCGCCTACTCCTACCAGGAGGATATTCTTTACTTCACTCATTATCTTGTCACCTCCTCAATAGCCTTGAATGGGCAAACCTGCTTGCAGACTGTACATCCGTTGCAGCTTGTCTTGTCGATGACTACCTTCTCCTTTGTGCTGATCAGAGCCGGGCATCCGGTCTTTACGCACATCTTGCAGTTTTTGCACTTGTCCTGATCGATCACGCACTGTGTCTTGTGCAGTGTCGGGAACTCGTCGATATCCTGCTGGCTGAACTTCTTGAGCACGCACGGCCATCTTGTGATGAGTACGGTTGGCTCGTCCTTCGGCAGCAGCTTGTCGAGAGCGGCATTTACCTCGTCGAGGTGGTTCGGATTAACAGTGATGATGTTGTCTTCCTTGACGCCGATAGCCTTGCAGAGTGCAGGGATATCTACCTCAGGAGCTTCCTTGCCCATCAGTGTGTATCCTGTTCCAGGGTTCTGCTGGTGGCCGGTCATTCCCGTGATACGGTTGTCGAGGATGATGGACAGGTTATGTCCGCTGTTGTATACAGCATCCATCAGCGAGTTCACGCCTGTATGGAAGAACGTGGAGTCTCCGATCACAGAAACTACCTTTGTGTCCTTGCCGGCGTCCTTGAGAGCGATCGATGCGCCGTGTCCCTGCGAGATCGATGCGCCCATGCATATAGTAGTGTGTACGGCATTGAGCGGAGGTGCCATACCGAGTGTGTAGCATCCGATGTCGCCTGTGATCATGATGCCCTTTCTCTTGGACAGTGCATAGAACAGTCCTCTGTGAGGGCAGCCTGCGCAAAGTGCCGGAGGTCTGACTACAGTCTTCATGTCTGTAGTGTAGGTCTCTGGCTCGACGCCGAGGAAAGCCTTTCTCACGATATCAGTGTTGAGCTCGTCAAATCTAGGAATGACATCCTTGCCTGTGCACTCGATGCCGAGCATCTTTACGTGCTCTTCGATGTACGGATCCATCTCCTCTACGATATAGACTTTATCTACCTTGGAGCAGAAATCCCTGATCAGATCATCAGGCATAGGGAACGTGAGTCCCAGTTTCAGATAAGAAGCGTTGTCCTCAAAGGTCTCTCTTGCATACTGATACGAAATGCCGGATGTGATGACTCCTATCTTTGTATCATGCATCTCGACTCTGTTGAACTCACAGTCGTTCGAGAATGCCTTTGCTGCTGCGATCCTGTCTTCGAGTGTAGCTCTGAGCACCTTTGCATTGGCCGGAGCAGTTACATACTTCTTGATCTTCGGCTCGTAATCAGGCACTTCTGCCTCTTCTCTTTCTCCGAGCTCTACAAGGCCCTTGGAGTGGCATGTTCTGGTGGTTACATGGAAGAGTACCGGCATGTCGAATTTTTCTGAAAGTGCGAATGCTTTCTTCATGAAGTCCTTCGATTCCTGCGAATCGGATGGTTCGAGCATGAGAAGCCTTGCGGACTTCGCCGTGTTTCTGTTGTCCTGCTCGTTCTGCGAGCTGTGCTGACCCGGATCGTCTGCTACTACCATAACGAATCCGCCTGTAACGCCGGTGTAAGCGAATGTGAAGATTGGGTCTGCCGCAACATTCATTCCTACGTGCTTCATGGCACAGAAGGCCCTCACGCCTGCGATGGAAGCACCGATCGCTGCCTCTGTAGCTACCTTTTCATTAGGTGCCCACTCGGAGTAAACATCTGCTCCGTACTGAGGCATGTTTTCGAGGATCTCGGTGCTTGGTGTTCCCGGATATGCCGAAGCAAATCTTGCGCCGCCTTCCCAGGCTCCGCGAGCAGTTGCTTCGTTACCGGACATGATAACTTTCATAAAGCATTTCCTCCCTTTTACATTAATGTCGGTACCGCCGGACCGGCGATACCGTTATTGATTGTTTAATGCCCTAACGCCATCATTAGCTTCTATATAATATAGAAGAAACACGATATTTTGCATTAATTATTATACAGCGGTTAACCTTCTCTTTCAATCTCGCGCTTTGCACTAAAAAGAAGCAAGGGCCTGCGCTCCTGCTTCAGCTGGTTTTCTATTTGGATTGGTAATCTACGCATTGCTGGCGGTCGAGGAAGAAATGTATCCCCGGTGATGAGTCCTTCCAGCGGTCGGTCTGAAAACCGTTGGCAGGCTCAAGCCATTTTCCGACCTCATAGTAGAAGTCCGGGTCGACCGTCGACTGCGCCCATGTGTAATTCTCAGTTTCATCAATGCTTGTGATCTTCAGGACCTTTACCTTGGATACGCGGCCTGTCTCCATGGTCGCCATGCAGCGGTGGGCATCCCTCGGCACCAGCATCATCACTACGCGAAGATCTGTGCAGCATTTCCATGCGATGAAAGCTTCGCCCTCCTCAGGGCAGCGCATCTTATACCATTTGGTGTTATCGTCAATAATGACCTTGTCCTGATTGAGCGCGTCCTCGAGCACAGATGAATAGATATTGGCACCCCGGAGGTCTATGCCCGTCATATCCTGAAAGCGGAAGCTGCAGCCGCGTGCCTTGCAGCCGCACAGCTTCATGTCCGTGAGGTCATTATTATAGAAAGCAACGTTGTCCATCTGCGATCCGCTGAAATCCGTTCCATGAAGATTGCAGCTGTCAAAGGTAGCACGCCTGAAATCTATTCCGCCAAGGTCACGGCCTGCAAGGTCGATCCCCTTTATGATGCAGTGGCGCATGTCAGGCATGGCTCCGCGGGAAGCTTCACCACGCATTTTCTGAAGCTCTGCCTCGAAAGCTTCAGGAGACTCAAGACGCCGCTTATCTTTTTCGGGTATAGGCCTGTAAGCTTCGTTTTCTTTAACAAAATCAGTTTCGCTGGAAGTGAAATTCATCTCTGTTCCCTTTCTCTGTCTTGTATCTTCAGATGAATTATACTACGCACAAAAAAGAAAAACACGGTCCGCAGGTATATTGCCGGACCGTGTTCTTTTCTTATTGAATTTAATACCTTTATAAAGACCTTTATTCTGCAGCTGCGCGGTTGACGTTTGCTGATTCAGGCACTCTGTAGCTGCCTTCGCGGCCTCTGAGGACGAAGAGTACTCCGAGGAGAAGTACAGCGCCTACGATCAGAGGAATGACCGGGCTGCTTGTGTAACCTGCTATCACATAGGATACCGCAGATACAGCTGCAACTGTTGTCGCATATGGAAGCTGTGTCGATACGTGTGAAACGTGGTTGCAGTTTGCGCCGGCGGAAGCCATGATCGTTGTATCCGAGATAGGTGAGCAGTGGTCGCCGTATACAGCACCAGCCATGCAGGCTGCGATGATAGGTGTGGACAGCTCCGGATGCGAAGTCGTGATCGCAAGTCCGAGCGGGATCAGGATACCGAATGTTCCCCATGATGTACCGGATGCAAATGCAAGTACGCATGCGATCAGGAAGAGTGCCGCAGGGATGATTCCTACTGCTGCTCCGCTCATTCCCTCAACGAGCCCGCTTACGTAATCTGCAAGTCCGAGACTGTCTGTCATGGATTTGAGTGTCCACGCCAATGTCAGTACGAGGATCGGGGAAGCCATTGCTTTCATTCCTTCAGGAACGCAGCTCATGCACTGATTGAAGCTGATGGTGCGTCTGATCGTATAGTAAGCGATAATGATCACCAGTGCTACGAGAGAGCCCATCGACAGACCTATGGAAGCATCGGAATCAGAGAAAGCTGTAACGAAGCCAGCTCCGTCAAAGAAGCCGCCGGTGTAGACCATTCCCAGAACGCAGCTTACTACGAGAACGATTACAGGGAATACGAGGTCGAACACGTTTCCTTTGTCGCTTCCTTCATCAGCGGCATCAGCCATCTGAGCGTTGGCGTCCTTTACTGTAAAGAGATCACCGTTTTCTATAGCGTTCCTCTCGAAATTTACCATACCGGCATAATCGAATCTCATGAGGATGATTGAGAACATCATCACGAGAGTGAATAACGCGTAAAAATTGTAAGGGATGCATCTGATGAACAGAGAGATGCCCTCCCCTTCACCGGCAAAGCTCGATACTGCAGCTGCCCATGAAGATACAGGGGCTATGATGCAGACCGGAGCAGCGGTCGCGTCGATGATATAAGCCAGCTTAGCTCTTGAGACCTTGAACTCATCCGTAACAGGCTTCATTACGCTGCCTACCGTGAGGCAGTTGAAATAGTCGTCTACAAAGATGACGATACCGAGAAGCACTGTAGCTATCTCTGCCGCTACACGTGTCCTGACGCGTCTCAGCGCCCACGCACCGAATGCTTTGGAGCCGCCGGAAAGATTCATCAGGGCTACAATGATTCCGAGTATTACCAGGAATATCAAAATACCGACATTCCATGGATCTGTAAGAGCACTTATAATACCGAATTTGCTGTCGCCAACTTCTTCGTAAAGAAGGTGATTCAGAATGCCATCAAAATCAGCGCCGGCGTAAAGGATCGCACCGGTGAGTACGCCCAGGAAGAGCGAGCTGTAGACTTCCTTTGTAATAAGCGCCAGTACGATGGCGATGAGAGGCGGCAGAACCGCCCAGGCTGTTGCATAAAGAGCAGGTGTGTCCATTAAGTTACCTCCATATACTCCATATAATTAAAAAGATCCATGAATAACGCTTGAAACGAAACTGCCATGGATCAGGTAATTACATATTTATTTACCGCCTACCATGATAGCGCTCCACATACGTGACAGTCCGGCACATCTTATTGTGCCGTCCCAGCAAACCGGTTTTGGGATTCCGGCGAGCTTCGGCGGATCATCCTTTCACGGGCGCGCCCCCCTGCGCATCATTGACCGTTACTCATAATCTCCGCGACCTCTATCGGGTCAGGTGTTATTCACTTGTTGATACCTTAAGATAATAAATTCAGCTTGATGCAATGTCAACAGTTATTGTGAATTAATACAAAAACATTATTAATTATTCAACCATCATATGTATTCATCCACAAAACCGCCATTTACTCTCCGTATGAGCCGAGAGCTCGAATGACCCGCGCTGCGATAGGAGCTGCTGCTTCGGCTCCGAAGCCGCCCTCCTTGACCCAGACGACGAACGCATACGGCGCGTCCTCATCATCCGTAAAGCCTATGAACCAGGCGTCAGGGTTCCACGAGCCCACTTCGGCAGTACCGGACTTGGCATACATGTCCATGCCTTCGAAATTGTACTCACCGTAGTTTTCGACAACATTGTTCTTCATCATATCCTTAAGCTCAGCCGCCGTATCGCTGTCTATGTATCTGCCCAGGCTCTTTCCGCCCGTCAGTTCCTTGATGAAAGTGGCGCTCTTGATCAGAGTAGGCTGCACCGGCTCCCCGCCGTTAGCGATCGCTCCCATGTACACCATCATTGCGCACGGGTTCACGAGGTCATCAGCCTGGCCAATCCCCGCCCAGCTGAGCTTCACCTTGTCATCTTTCGGAAAATCGAATGATCCGGCTGCCGTCTCAATGCTGTCGACCTGCACCGGTTCAGTAAGCCCGGCCTTTTTGGCATATTTCGACATGGTTTTTGATCCGAGCTCGCGTGTCAGAGCTCCGAAGGCTCCGTTGCAGGACTGCGCGAGCGCATCCCTGAAGCTGACCTCGCCATGAGCCGACACATCAGTAAGTTTTGCATCGTCTCCTTTACCGATCTTATTGACTCCGTCGCAGTCGAAGGTAAAGGAATCCCTGTCAGGCATGTTCTCTATGACAGCAGCAGCGGTGACTAATTTGAAAGTCGATCCCGGTGTAAGCAGACCGTCGAGGAAGTTGTTGAAGAAGTACGAGCTCTCCTCGTCTGCTGAAGCATCAGGCTCGTATGCAGGGTCGAATGTAGGCGTACTTACCATGCAGACCACCTCGCCTGTCTTCCAGTTGTATACACCTACTGTTCCTGTCCTTCCGGCCAGGGCTTCGTAAGCTGTGCGGTTAGCGTTTGCGTCGATCGTAAGCGCTATTTTTTTACCGTTTGCCGTAGCGTCGTATGTGCCGTTGAGTATGTCGTAGCCTATGAGCTGGCTTTTGAAGACCGATATCGCTCCGTCAGATATATTGCCCTGCGAATCGCCGACCGCGTGTACAGTGGCGACTCTGGTTTCGTAATCATCGCTGTATTCGAATCCGTCAGGAGTGCATTTAAGGAGCTCCTCTCCATAGCGGTCCGTAATGGTGCCGCGGTTTATAGTTCCGTCTGTGTATATCTGCGTATTGCCGTAGAATGTCGCCCATTCACCGCCGGATTTCACGAATCTGTATCCGAAAAGTCCTATGCCGGCAAGAAGCACCATTACCAGCAGGAGGCATATCCACGCTCTTCTTTCCTGTTTCCGCATGGCTAATCCTCCTTCCTCACCGCAAGGCTCGCGTTGCGCCGCATGTCTGCGGCCTTGAAATACGCAAGCATCGCCCACGAAGTCATAAGGCTCGTGCCGCCGGTCGAAACGAACGGGAATGTGACACCCGTAAGCGGGAACAGGTCGATGGCGCCAAACACGTTGAGCATTGTCTGCACAAGGAACATGGTAGCTGCACTGCACGCAAGTATGGTGTAGATGGTCGATCTTCCGGCAACGATGTGCATTACGGCGAATACTGAAAGAGTAGCGATGCAAAGTACAGCAAGGACTGCTATTATGAATCCCCACTCCTCCATCACGAATCCGAACACGAGGTCAGTATTGGCTGCTCCGACGTACTTGAGCGATCCGTTGCCCGCGCCGAGCCCGAGCAGCCCTCCGCCGGCGCCGAATGACATTGTGCGTGTCTGCTGGTATCCAAGATCATCCATGAACTCTGCTTCCCATACGTGCCCCCAGGCATCGAATCTTGACGCTATGTACGGCTTGAACCTGAGTACGATCAGCCCCATTGCCAGAGCTGCTACGCCCGTCAGAATGAAGCGAGAGATATCGCCGCTCCTGAGGAAGGAAACGACCAGGTATGTTGCAAAGAATATGAGAGCTGTTCCGAAGTCGCTCATCATGGCCAGACAGCCAAGACAGAAGAGCGAGAACGCAGCATAGACTACAGTATTCTTTTTCTCATAAAGTTCCTCGAGTGTTCCGGCTCCGATGACTATGAACGCCAGCTTTACGAGCTCTGACGGCTGTATAGAGCCACTCTCTCCTATCTTTATCCAGTTGGTGGCTCCGTATTTAGCCGTGCCGAATATGAGGTTGATTATTAGAGCGATCACTGAAAGGCCTATCAGCACAGGCTTCAGCTTGCGCAGTCTGCTTATGTCGCGCATATAAACGCACATAAAGATCATAAGAGCCAGGCCGATCAGTATGGCGATGAGCTCTTTAAGCACAGAGCCCGGATCCGATGATGCCGTGACCGCAAGGTTTATCGTTGAAAGGAAGAACGCTATCATCTCCATTTCGAAGCCGCGCCTTCCCATTGCGTTAAAGATCATGACATACGCCCACATCACCGCAGAAAGCACCACGATGCTTATAAGCGCAGTCGCAGTCATATCCGTGCCCATGCTCAGGACCAGCTGCACCATTGTCATCAGCTGGAACAGCGTGATCGCGAGCAGTATCTTCCACGGCGCTACCGGTTCCTTGTCAAGGCGCCGCATGAATCTGTTGTTGCGGGTCTCCTCAATACTCGGAGGTGAAATAGTGGATTTAGTGCCGCCCATCTCGATCAGGTCGCCGGGACTTATGACATACCGCTTATCCGGATCCAGCTTATAGCCGTTCACTTTGATGCCGTTGCTCGACCCCAGGTCCTTGATCATCCACTTATCCTCGGACCGCCGCACCAGGAGCGCGTGGTTGTTCGAGATAGTCCTGAGCGGGATCCTGATATCAGCCGATCTCGACCGTCCTATCACGTTCTCCCAGTGAGTCAGCGGATAATTCCCGCCGTCTTCCACCATGAAGTATCCCCAGATCTCAGGAGTCGCCCTCGTGGAGAGCAGCGAAACTATCGAGATCAGGAGTATGTAAGCCGCAAGCACCACAAAGATCCACCGGAAAGCGGTGGTGATATGGACCGCGAGCTGCGGATTATTTTCTGAGAAAGTCAGTATCTCGTTGATTAATGTTTCTATGGCTGTCCTCCTGTACCGACAGTTATCCAATCATACACAGTAATTATATGCGCACTGATAACACATATCTCAAATCTTAAAGAATATAAATCCACAACAAATGCCTCGGAATAGTCTGAGAGGGAGGCCAATTTGCAGCCGGTTTCGAGAGGAGAACGAGCAGTTTTATGCTGCGAAGTTCGAGTCCGAAACCGATGCGTCGCAAATTTTGAGCCGGGAGGCGTACTCCCTCGAAGACTATTCCGAGGCATATTATTGAATTCTTAATGTTATTTCCAGGAGCTCTTTAATCCTACGATGCTGTTGAACACCTTTTCATCGTCTGTTGTGAGCTTTGAGTCTGCAATGTAGTATCCCTTGCGGAAGAACTGGAATCTTTCTCCCGGCTTGACTTCACTGACGGATGGCTCTGCATATCCCCATGTTTCGACAAGGGATTCAGGATCGAACTCCTGCTCGCCTGTCTCCTCATTCTCTTTCATGAGATAGCCGTACTCTCTGATTTTGATCTTAACAGCTGTGCTGGCCTCAACGAAGTGGATAGTGCCCTTCACCTTGCGGCCTTCGAATCCGCTTCCGCTGTGTGTCTCAGGGTCGTATGTGCAGTGGAGAGCAACGATGTTGCCGTCTGCATCCTTCTCGACCTCGTTGCACCTGATGAAGTATGCGCCCTTGAACCTTACCTCGTTGCCAGGGAAAAGCCTGAAGTACTTCTTCACAGGGACTTCCATGAAGTCATCGCCGTCTACCCACAGTTCGCGGCCGAACGGGATCTCGCGCGTGCCCATTTCAGGGACCTTGGCGTTGTTCTCGACCGTGCACATCTCGGTCTGGCCTTCAGGATAATTGTCGATGATCACCTTGATAGGGTTCTTTACAACGTTTATTGCCGGCACCTTGAGCTGGAGGTCTTCCCTGACACACTGCTCGAGCTGGGCTATGTCGATCATGGTGTCTGCCTTAGTGACTCCGATGTCATTGCAGAACTTGCGGATCGCTTCAGGTGTGTAGCCTCTGCGGCGGATACCTGCGAGAGTGCAGAGTCTAGGATCGTCCCAGCCTTCTACCTTGCCCTCCTCTACGAGCCTGCGGATGAATCTCTTGCTCATCAGCATCGTTGTGATGTTGAGCGGTGCAAACTCGATCTGGCGAGGAGGATTCGGCCACCAGCCAACCTCGCGGACTACCCAGTCGTAGAGCGGTCTGTGATCTTCGAACTCAAGAGTACAGATGGAGTGCGTGATGCCCTCGATTGCATCCTCGATCGGATGAGCAAAATCGTACATCGGATATACGCACCACTTGTCTCCTGTGTTGTGATGTGACGCATGAACGACTCTGTAGATGACAGGGTCTCTCATGTTGATGTTAGGGCTTGCCATGTCAATTTTTGCCCTGAGGCAGACCTCTCCGTCCTTAAACTCCCCTGCTCTCATCTTTTCGAAGAGCTCGAGGTTTTCCTCTACAGGTCTGTTTCTGTACGGGCTTTCCTTGCCCGGCTTTGTAAGCGTGCCTCTGTATTCTCTGATCTGGTCCGGAGTCAGCTCACACACGAATGCCTTGCCCTGCTTGATGAGTTCTACCGCAGCGTCATACATCGTGTCGAAATAATCTGAAGCCCAGAGCTTTTCGTCCCACTGGAATCCGAGCCAGTTTACGTCTGCTTCGATCGACTTTACGAATTCAATGTCCTCTTTTGTCGGGTTTGTGTCATCATATCTCAGATTGCAGCGGCCGCCGTACTTGAGCGCTGTGCCGAAATTGAGGCAGAGCGACTTGGCGTGTCCGATGTGCAGGTAGCCGTTAGGCTCCGGCGGGAATCTGGTAACGATGGTTTTATGCTTTCCGCTGGCGAGATCTTCATTGATGATATCGTGGATGAAATTACCCGCCATATCCTTATATTCTTCTGCTGTTGCAAATGCCATATAATACCTCCGGATCTTTGTCCCAAAAATTCTTTCATATTATACCACACCGGACGCGAAACGGGGAAAATAATGTTATAATTATTAGACAGGTCTAATAGCAATAAATAACGGAGGTTCTGTTTTGGAAAAATACCCTATTTATACGGAAGTCAATAACTGCCGCGACTGCTATCGCTGCGTAAGGCACTGCCCTGTAAAAGCGATCCAGATCAAGGATGCACATGCGGAGATCATATATGACCGCTGCACGTTCTGCGGTACATGCGTAAACGAATGCCCTAACGCAGTCAAGGTCATAAGGAATGACACTGACAAAGTCAGAATGGCCTTCCTGTCGAATCGCAGAGTCATAGTTTCGCTGGCTCCATCATATGTTTCTGAGTTCATTGGCTATGAGGAAAACTTTGTAAGAGCCCTGTACAAGCTTGGTTTCCACGCTGTCTCCGAGACAGCCATAGGAGCCGCGCTGGTATCTCAGGCTCTCGATATGTACATGGAAGATCACGGTGAGGCGCCTTTCATCTCGACTGCCTGCCCTTCCGTCGTGGAGCTCATAAGGAAATACTTCCCTCAGGATATAAAATCACTCGCTCCTGTGCCAAGCCCGCTGCAGACTCACAGCGCTTATCTGCGCAAGCTGTACGGAAATGACATCGTCATAGTATTTATAGGGCCTTGCGTTGCCAAGAAGATCGAGGCGGACGAGCATCCGGGGTACCCTGATGTAGCTCTCACATTCAGAGAAGTGCGCGAGTGGCTCGAAGAAGAAAACATCGACCTTGCAAACATCGATACAGGCATACCTGTTGACTTCGTGCCGGCAAAGGCTGGTAAAGCGGCGATATACCCTATCGAAAACGGCCAGATCGAGACTTCGAAAATCTGGGAAGGCCGCTTCGTTGAGCAGTCCGCTCTCTCGGTCTCCGGGATCACAAGAGTCATGTCATCGCTCAAGGGAGTTCACACAAGCGACTTCCTTGAAGCCCTCAACTGCGACGGCGGATGCATAAGCGGTCCGGGCACCTCTCACAGTTACTCGGCAGTAGTGCAGAAAAAAGCCGTCGCGTCATACGTATTTGAGCGTCTGGGAGAACCGGACGTTTTCGACGGCGATGAAGAGTTCGCCAGAGAAGTATATGAAAAAGGCTACGGTATCCTCGGAGCAGACTTCCCGGCTCCGACAGGGCTGACCTCAGCTGATTACTCTGAAGAGGAGATCCGCGGCGCACTCGCCAGGCTCGGTAAAACGTCAGCTTCGGACGAGCTCAACTGCGGCGGATGCGGATACCCGACATGCCGCGACATGGCAAGAGCACTGCTTGCAGGTCTCGCTGAGACCGAGATGTGTGTCACAAAGATGCGCAAGGATGCTGAGACCAAGGTCGACATCCTCCTCTCGACGATACCTCATGGCGTGGTCATCGTAAACAATGATCTTGAAATAGCAGAATGCAACAAGCGTTTCATCAAGATCTTCGAGGACTATCCTGATGAATTCCTTGATTCCGAGGGACTGAGATCGTTCCGCGGATACCCTGTATCGGCATTTGTTCCTTTCGAGGAGAAGTTCCGTGAGCAGTTCTACATGAGCAAGCCTCAGCAGTACAGGTTCCGCCACAAAGGCAAGATCTACAGGATCACATTCTTCCTCGTGGAGAGTAAAGCCCTTCTCGGCGCTATGTTCGAAGATATAACGACACCTTCAGTCAGAAGAGAGGCTGTCATAGAAAAAGCCGAAGAAGTCATCAGAAAGTCTATGACCTCAGTTCAGCAGATCGCAGCTCTCCTTGGCGACAACGCCGCGGAGACTGAGATAATGCTCAACTCCATTATCGAAGAGTTTAACGTGAACAACAACGAAACTGAAGAAGGCGGTCTGATGGCCGAAGAAAGCAACGAGGGCTAGTATGAACGATTTATGTATCGATATCGATTATTCACAGCTTTTCAAGCACGGCCAGCACATCGGCGGAGACGTTTACTACATTGACAGGAACGAGAACAGCAATGTTATGACCGTCATCCTTTCGGACGGGCTGGGCAGCGGCGTAAGAGCCAACGTACTGGCATCTCTGACCTCCCACATGGCAAGCAAGCTGTCACTCTCTCCTATGGATCTGGAAAAATCCGCAGAAGTCATAATGGACACGCTTCCGATAGACAGTGTGAAAGGCATCAGTTATTCCACGTTTACTATTGCGAGGATCATTTTCTCTGATGACAAATCCTTTATCCGGGTGGAGCTTGCTGAGTACGACAATCCTGACAGTCTCAGATTCATAGGAAGCGATCCGGTGGAATGGGACAAGACAGCTATCAGGTTGAAACGAAAGGCAGCGATCAAGGAGGAGATCGTCTACTCATCGACTTTTGAGATGAAAGAAGGTGACAGGCTGATATTCTTCAGCGACGGAGTAGCTCAGTCAGGCATAGCGCTCGGTCCATCAGCAAAAGAAAGAGAAGACGATCCGGCTTATGCAGTTTTCAGATCACAGAGGCGCATCGTTCAGTCACTGCCATCCGTCGTGAAAAACACGGGCTGGGGAACAGATAATGTCTCTGACTTCGTTCAGAAAAAGCTCGCAAATAACGCTGACATATCCTCGAGGCAGCTTGCGCGCGCGATTGTCACAGAAGCTGCCAAAAATGACAAATACACGCCTAATGACGACATCACCTGCTGTGTCATCGCTGTCAAGAAGCCAAGGCGCACGCTTATAGTTACCGGCGCTCCTCGCAGCCGTGAGTCAGATAAGAAGCTCGGAGAGCGCATAAAGAACTTCGACGGTCAGGTGATCGTATGCGGAGGAACAACAGCCAAGATAGTAGCGCGCGAACTCGGCAAGGATGTCAAGGCCGATAAGTCACCTGCAGGCAACCTGCCTCCTGCAAGCAAGATCGACGGTATCGATCTTGTGACCGAGGGTATGCTCACACTTTCTGAGGTAGCAAAAAGATTGTCCAGCGGCACTTTGCTCAAGCATATGAGCGAAGACGCTGCAAAGCGCATGATAGCGTTGCTCAGGGAGACCGACCAGGTAGAGATCATAGTAGGCACAAAGATAAACGACGACGTTGATGACCCGTCAATGGCAGCAAAGATAGGCCTCAGGTTCCCTACAGTCGATGAGATCAGGAGAGCTCTCATAAAGAACTACTTCAAGGAATGCGAAGTTCAGTACTTATAAATGACAAGTGCCGGCGCTGGAGCCGGCACTTTTTGTGTCTGTTTTTTGAAGCTATATGTCTGTTCTGGCAAGTATCTGCGCCGGCGTCTTTCGCATCGTTGCAAGCACCGGGATTAGTCCCGCGAGCAGATTGAACACCAGTATGACGCCGAATGTGATCAGCGCTGTCGCAGGCGTTACCATGTAGAGTCCCTCAATGTAGTATGTGATCCTAACGACCTGCGTAAGGATGAAGTACATGACGGCTATGCCCGGGACGGCTGTGATAAAGGTTATCACCAGTATCTCGCCCGTAAACATCCTGTAAATGTCCTTTTTCTTGAGACCTATGGCTCTCAGTGTGCCTACCTCCCTGATCCTTGAAAGGAACGACGACCTGAGCATAAGGAACATCTCGACGAGCGATATGAGAATTATTATGACCGCGACAATGACGGACGATGTCAGCTGGTCCCTGCGGGCGCTTACATATGCTTTGCGGTCGCGGACGTCGTTTATCTTTGACGCCATGCCTTCATTATCCAGGGCCATCTCCACTGCAGACAGATCGTTTGCGTAAACGCTGAAACTTTTCTGCTTCTGAATGTAATCTCTCTTTATGGTTTTGGCATTCACATAGTATGTATCATCATCTACTGCATCGCTTGAGTAGAAACCGACGACTTTCAGCTTGCGGCCGGCGACCCTGGTATCGATAGTCTCACCGATTTCAGTATCTTCCCCGTGCACTTCGTTTATGATGGTCTCACATACTGCCTTAGGTTTCCTGCCCTTTGTTATCTTGATCGTATTGCCGCTGAGATCGAGGTCCTTCACCCTGCCGCTCTTTATCACATCTTCCTCATCATAGTCTTCGATGCCGTATGACATCTCCTCACCGGCATCGTTTGCGTTCGACAGAATATACATCACCTGGCTCTCATCCACAAAGAGCGACGGTGACTCGGTGTCCGCAATGCCGGCAATGATGTAATCATCGAGATTCGGAAAGCTGAGCCTGCGGCCAATGAATTCCTCCATTGTATCAAGGCCTACAGCGCTGCCTGTCCCGTTTCTGATGAACTTGTCTATTATGGACCTGTCCATCACGACTTCATGCTCGTTGGTCGGCATCGCTCCCTCTATTATCTGATCATCCGTAAGCACGCTGTCGAGCACAAGAGATACAGTAAGATCTTCCTGTGCATGACCCGTCTGCAGATAATCGTCCATAGGGAGAGTCACGCTCTTTACAGTGGTGCCCGGCATTACAAAAGCCACACCGTCAAAGTCAGCAGCCATAGCCAGCGCCTCCTCAGACTTTTCAGGGTTTGAGACTGTTATGTAACTGCCGTTTGTCGTTCTGTAGTCGACTGGCTTAAGGTCGATCAGTCCGGCTATATTGCTGACTGCAAGGAAAGCAAACATTGCCGCGAATACGAAGCCCAGCATCAGTACCTTCCTCACCTTTCTGAACGACCTGACTGTTTTCCAGCCGCTGCTGATCATGTTGGTAAGGCGGTAAACCGGTGTGTAACGGGCCTTGTATTTTGATGGCAGGCACGCGGTATAGTCGAAGTCATTGTCTTCGAAATAACTCTCGTCCATGGCCGTATAGTGCTCATCGATCATCTCAACATTGGACGTTTCATCTACCACGTTGAGCATTCCGCCCGTGTTGATATACAGGTTGTTGCCTCTTATGACCACCTTCAGCTCAGCCTGACGTTCCTCGTCGCTGTAGACATCGACCCTGACATCATCCTTTGCGAAGCCCTTATGGACCGCCATATCCTTAAGGTATATCTTGTTTTCGAGCTGGTAATCGAGGTAACGGGATGAATCGTTGTTATATGCCTTTATGATCTTTCCGTCCCTCATCTCAGCGATATAGTCGGAGTAGAATTCGGCAATGTTCCTCTCGTGTGTAACCAGTATTACAAGTCTCTCCTTTGAGATCGTCTTGATGATGTTCATGATCTCAAGGGTGTTGCTGCTGTCGAGGTTACCCGTAGGCTCATCAGCGATGATTATTCTCGGGTTCTTGACTATCGCGCGTGCGATGGCGACCCTCTGTCTCTGACCGCCGGAGAGAGAACCGGCAAGCTTGTTTCTGTACTGGTCTATGCCCACCTTCTGCAGGCAGTATCTTACGCGGGCCGTAACCGTCGTATTATCCCTGATGCCGATCATGCGGAGCGCCATGGCAACGTTTTCAAAGACGGTCCTGTCATCGATCAGATTGAAGTTCTGGAAGATGTAGCCTATGCGCGCGTTCCGGATGCTGTCGATCTTGCTCGACGAGAACCTCGTTATGCGCTGGCCGTCGATGGTGATCGTTCCGCTGTCCACGCTGTCGAGCCCGCCTATGGCGTTCAGCAATGTGGTCTTTCCGCAGCCCGAAGGGCCGAGCAGGCATACTATCCCCTCATCAGGCAGAGTCATCGTGGTGTTGTTGATGACGTGGATCTGGTTGGCCTTTCCCTTATTGTAATACTTGTTGACCTTTTCGATCTTTATCATCCGCTACGCCCCCTCTCTGAATGCCTTCATGGCGCTCTTCGTGAAGATGTGCCTGGAGTATCTGTTTGCGATCAGGAGCGACATGATCAGCAGAGCTGCTCCGAGCACACCGTAATCAAGCGGCGTGAGATAATGCAGCATTTTTACTACTTCTTTCAGGTCATTCCGGACCAGATCCTGCAGCACGCCCCTTTTGATGAGCAGCGCGAATGCCAGGTCTGCACTGTAGGCAATGAGCATCATGAGGATAAGCTCGACCCTCAGTATGGTGTCGGTATTGCCTTTTGTAGCACCCAGTATCCTGAGAGTTGCGTAATATGAGTTGCGCGATCTCATGATCAGTCTGATGACAGCATATGCTATAAAGAACAGGATAATGAATTCGAGCGCAAGCCTTGCGTATGTCATAAGGCTCATGACCCCTCCGAAGCCGCCTGTGACATCCGAAAGCGAGTCCTTTATTGCAAATGCAGAGAATCCCTTCTCATTAAGAGCCTGCTGTGTTGCGTCCGAATCCTGCTCATTTGCCATGATCGCGCTTATCTGATAATAGCCCTTGTCAAAGAGCTTCCTGAAATCCTTTTCACTGATGAATACGCAGTTGTAATACATGTCGAATTCATCTTTCGGTATGCCTGCGAGTTCCTTGCAGTTTTCATCAGTCAGGATCTTATCTACTGTGTACTTCCCCTTTGATTCGAAGAATCTGTTTTTCACTTTGAGGCTGAAATCCTCTCCAACAGCTTTTTCATCCTTGTAGAAATACGCCTGATCCTGCAGCAGATAGACCTTGCCCTCAGGTACTTTATCAGATGTATAGATCCCCCGCTCATAATCGCAGTTGACTTTTTTTCCCGCAAAGTTCAATTCGGTTTTTGAGCTTGCCGCCATCATCGATATGAGCAGCTCATTGCCGACGTTCTCGCTCGCATATATAGTTGAATATCCATAGAGCGAGTAGATCTCATTGTCACTGACTCCATCGCTCACTATGATCCCCGCGATGCGGATACTTTTTTCGAACTGATAAGCCTGCATATGGCTCATATCCCTGAGCTTTACGGGCAGGCCGATGTACTCTGACGGATTCCCCATGGTAAGCGCGTCAGACGAAGCATCAAGCTTTATAACGATCTCATAGTCGTTCTCAGGCATGTGCCCGTATGTGATATCGCTCCCGCTGATCGAGCTGACGGGCATCACCGGGCCTTCGACATAAAAATCTCCAAGGCTGAAACTTACGCCGCTGTCCATCACAAGGTCGTTCTTTACTATACCCTTTATATTTTCCGTCGACTCTACTGCAGCAAAGTCCTCATCAGTAAAAGCACTCTCATCCTTCTTTTTAACTATGATCCTGTCCGTGTCTGCGTTTACAAAGTAAGGATTGTTTCCCAGCAGATCGCCCTCGTGCATGCTGTTTTTGGTGGTCGCATACTGACTGAGCACTGCAGTAGATACAAAGAAATACACAATGAAGAGCAATATGAATTTTGCCGGCAGGTTAAATGTATTGCGGATACCGAGTTTTAACTCTGAAGATTTACGCATCTTTCCCGGCGCCGGAGCTTCAGCATGCTGAGTCGTGATGCCTGCTTCCTTTGCTTTTTCCGCTTTTTCCGCCCTCGCTACGCGCCCTTCTCTCCTCTTCTGTCCGTCCCTGCCTTCAGCAGGAGATGCGGTATAAGCGCCTACCTCTGCAAGATAATCATCCTCGGTAAGGCGGCGCGGCCCGATCTTTTTATCCTCTATTATCTTGCCGTCATTCATCGTGAGCTTGCGGGTCACATAAGGCTCGGCCTGCTCATAGTTATGCGTAACGATGACGACAAGCTTATCAGCAGACACTTTGGCAAGTGTCTCCATGACGCTCTGAGCCGAAGCACTGTCGAGATTGCCCGTAGGCTCATCCGCAACGATTATCGGCGCATTTTTCGCAAGTGCGCGCGCGATGGCAACTCTTTGCTTCTGGCCCCCGGACAGCTTCGAGACTTTTGTGCGGCGGTACTTGCTGAGCCCTACCAGATCGATCAGCTCGAGTATCCTGTTTCTACACTCTCCGCTCCTCTTTCCGGATAAAAGCATAACAGCCTCGATATTCTGATAAACTGTATAGCTGTTGATCAGGTTGAAGTCCTGAAAGATGTTGCCTATGTACGTTTTGCGGTATAATTCGTAGTCTTCAGTTCCGTAAGCGGTGGTATCTTCTCCGCAAACAAACATCTCACCCTCTTCATAGGTATCAAGTCCGCTGATAACGTTGAGGAGAGTGGACTTTCCGCTTCCGCTCTCGCCGGTTATTGCAACGAACTCACCGATGTCTAGGTTGAGATCTATACGTGAAAAACCCATGCTGACCGAATCTTCGGCAGCATAGTATTTTGAGACTTTTCTGAGTTCTATCGTATGAGACAAATTATGTCCTCCCTGCTGCGGCATGCAGAGCACACCATATATTCCAGGAAAGTATATCATTCTAGCCCGTTTTCAGTCTGAATCCTTACAGAAATTACATACTGCCGCCCGCTTATCACAGCCGCGCGCCGGAGAGTATCCCGACCGGAATGAGCGAAGCTGGACGCAGCCATTAACTAACGCATTTAGCAATCCAGCAGCCCTTAAGCCTATACCGGCTTTCGCACGCTTATGAGCGATAAACTCCGGAAGGGATATCTCCGGATCAGCTGCGGCTGTATTATTTGCTCCTCCCGGCAGAGTATCCTGCCGGGAACGAGTATGAAAAAACGGCGCAGAATGAATTTCTGCGCCGCTTCATGTTCAGTTGTTTCAGAGCCTAAATCTTTCCGTCCGATCCGAGAACGTTTACGATCTTGTGAGCTACCATATCCTTTACAGCCTGTCTTGCCGGCTTCAGATACTGACGCGGGTCGAAGTGATCAGGATGCTCTGCGAAGTACTTACGGATGTTACCTGTCATTGCGAGACGGATATCCGAGTCGATGTTGATCTTGCAGACTGCAGACTCTGCTGCCTTACGGAGCTGTGCTTCAGGAATACCTACAGCGTCAGGCATGTTGCCGCCGTATGTATTTACTATCTTTACGAACTCCTGCGGAACAGATGAAGATCCGTGGAGAACGATCGGGAATCCCGGCAGTCTCTTTGTTACTTCTTCGAGTACGTCGAAACGCAGTGGAGGCGGTACGAGTATGCCTTCTTCGTTTCTTGTGCACTGTGCCGGTGTGAACTTGTATGCGCCATGGGAAGTTCCGATTGCGATTGCCAGAGAATCGCAGCCTGTTCTGCTTACGAACTCCTCAACCTCTTCAGGTCTTGTATAGCTCTCGTGTCCGGCTTCTACGACTACCTCATCCTCTACTCCGGCGAGTGTTCCGAGTTCAGCCTCTACTACTACGCCATGAGCATGAGCATAATCTACTACCTGCTTTGTTACAGCGATGTTTTCTTCGAATGACTTCGAAGACATGTCGATCATTACCGAAGTGAATCCTCCGTCGATGCAGCTCTTGCAAAGCTCGAATGAATCACCGTGGTCAAGGTGGAGTGCAATAGGGATCTCAGGGTTCTCGATGATAGCAGCCTCTACCAGCTTAACCAGATATGTGTGGTTAGCATAAGCGCGTGCGCCCTTCGAAACCTGCAGGATTACAGGGCTTCTGAGCTCGCCGGCAGCTTCTGTGATGCCCTGTACGATCTCCATATTGTTTACGTTGAAAGCTCCGATAGCATATCCGCCGTCATAAGCCTTCTTGAACATTTCGGTTGTTGTTACGAGTGGCATATGTGTACCTCCTTCTTCATAAATAACACACTTTTATTTTACCTTCTATCGTACGTACATTCAACCGCAATTCTGCTTCTTTAAAATACATAAGAGAATGAAAGCAGGCGGCATGAATCCTGCAGCGAGATGGTCCGAGGAGGAACTGAAGCACACCGCGGCAGGGCTCCGACAGCGAAAGGAATCCGGGAACTTATTCCCGGAGCCATTGGAGGAGCGATGAAGCGGCTTGTGCTTCGAGACAACGAGGCACGAGCGAAAGGATCCATTCCGTCTGCAGTATTTACGATATGTAATAAAAGAGCCGGTCCGAAGACCGGCTCCTTTGATGTGATGTTGTGCTGCGATTAAGCTTCCGGTGCGTAGAAGTCTACGAACTTCTTCAGCTTCTCGTAACGTGCCATTGCAGCTGCCTCGTTCTCCGCGAAGAGCTTCTCTGCTCTTTCCGGATTCTCTCTGGTCAGTCTGTTGTAACGTGCTTCGTTCTTCAGGAATTCCTGATATCCGCCTGCAGGTACCTTGCTGTCCAGTGTGAACGGATTCTTGCCTTCTGCCTTTGCAGCAGGGTTGAATCTGAAGAGGTTCCAGTAACCGCAATCTACAGCCTTCTTCATCTCCATCTGGCAGTTCATCATGCCGCCCTTGATGGAGTGCATCTCGCATGGGGAGTATCCGATGATCAGGGATGGGCCGTCGTAAGCGATAGCTTCGTTCATTGCCTTCAGAGTCTGATTCGGGTCAGCGCCCATAGCTACCTGAGCTACGTATACATAGCCGTAAGCCATAGCGATCTGAGACAGCGACTTCTTCTCGATTGCCTTACCAGCTGCAGCGAACTGTGCTACCTGTCCGATGTTGGAAGCCTTGGAAGCCTGTCCGCCTGTGTTGGAGTAAACCTCTGTATCGAATACCATTACGTTTACGTTCTCGCCGCTTGCGAGTACGTGATCGAGTCCGCCGTAACCGATATCGTATGCCCAGCCGTCTCCGCCGAAGATCCATACGGTCTTCTCGCCGAGGAGGTCTTTGCGCTCTACGATCTCAGCTCCGATGCCTGCCTTCTCGAGTGCTGCTGCGAGCTCTTCGCCCTTAGCTCTTGACTCAACAGGATCATTGAATACTGCGAACCATGCGTCAGCTGCATCCTTGACCTCTGCAGGTACTCCTGCCTCTACCAGAGCCTCAACGTCAGCCTTGATCTTAGCTCTTCTGGCCTTGATAGCCATTCTCATTCCGAGACCGTGCTCAGCGTTGTCCTCGAAGAGGGAGTTGTTCCATGCAGGACCATGTCCGCATGCGTCAGTTGTGTAAGGTGCTGTTGCGCCAGGGCCGCCCCAGATTGAGGAGCATCCTGTAGCGTTGGAGATGAATGTGTGATCTCCGCAAAGCTGTGTGATAAGTCTTGCATATGATGTCTCAGCACATCCTGCGCAGGAGCCCGAGAACTCGAGGAGCGGAGTCTTGAACTGCGACTTGATCAGGTTGCTGTTGTCTGCGAATTCCTACTTGACGGATACGCTCTTTACAGCATAGTCGAAGTTCTTCTGCTCTGAGAGCTGCTCTTCAAGCGGCTTCATTTCAAGCGACTTGGTTGGGCATACTGTTACGCATACTCCGCATCCCATACAATCGAGCGGGGATACAGCGAGACCATACTTATATGCGCCCTTGCTCAGCTTGTGATCAACAGCCTTGAATCCTTCCGGAGCAGCTGCCATCTCAGCTTCGTCGAGCAGATATGGTCTGATAGTAGCATGTGGGCATACGAATGCGCATCTGTTGCACTGTGCGCACTTTGTGCTGTCCCACTCAGGAACCATAACAGCAACGCCTCTCTTCTCGTATGCGGAAGCTCCGAGTTCCCACTCACCGTCAACGTGTGGCAGGAATGCGGATACAGGCAGGCTGTCTCCATCCATGTTGTCGATCGGCAGCAGGATGTTCTTGACCTGCTTAACGAGAGCTTCAGGTCCCTCGAGAGGAGCCTTCTCAGCGTCAGCAGCAGGATTAGCCCACTCAGCAGGAACGTCGATCTTGACAAGAGCGTCAGCACCGGCGTCGATAGCCTTGTGGTTCATGTCTACGATGTTCTGACCCTTCTTGAGGTAGGACTTCGTAGCAGCGTCCTTCATGTACTTGATTGCGTCTGCCTTTGGCAGTACCTCTGCGAGTGAGAAGAATGCGGACTGGAGAGTTGTATTTGTTCTCTTGCCCATTCCGATCTTAGCGCAGAGATCGATAGCGTCGATGATGTACAGCTGGATGTTGTTCTCAGCGATGTACTTCTTAGCAGCAGCGTTGAGGTGCTGTCCGACTTCCTCAGGCTTCCACTGGCAGTTGATCAGGAAGATTCCGCCCGGCTTAACGTCCTGAACGATCTTGAATCCCTTCTCAATGTAGGATGGGTTGTGGCAAGCAACGAAGTCAGCCTTGTTGATGTAGTACGAGCTCTTGATTGGCTTGTCACCGAATCTCAGGTGAGAAATTGTAACACCGCCTGTCTTCTTGGAGTCATACTGGAAGTAAGCCTGTACGTACTTGTCTGTGTGGTCTCCGATGATCTTGATGGAGTTCTTGTTGGCTCCGACTGTTCCGTCGCCGCCGAGACCCCAGAACTTGCACTCGATAGTTCCCGAAGGAGCTGTGATCGGTGCCGGCTTCTCCTCGAGCGAGAGGTTCGTAACGTCATCTACGATGCCGATAGTGAACTTTCTCTTTGGCTCGTCCTTGAGAAGCTCATCATAAACTGCGAATACTGATGCCGGAGGTGTATCCTTCGAACCGAGTCCGTAACGTCCTCCGATAACCTTTACATCGCTCATTCCTGCCTCAGCGAATGCTGTCATTACGTCGAGGTAGAGTGGCTCGCCGAGAGCGCCAGGCTCTTTTGTTCTGTCGAGAACTGCAACCTTCTTGCATGTCTTTGGCAGTGCGGCGATCAGCTTGTCTGCTCTGAACGGTCTGTAAAGTCTTACCTTGATGAGACCTACCTTCTCGCCCTTTGCATTGAGGTAGTCGATAACTTCCTCAGCAACGTCGCAGATGGATCCCATAGCGATGATGACTCTGTCAGCATCAGCTGCACCATAGTAGTTGAAGAGCTGATAGTCTGTTCCGAGTTTCTCATTGATCTTGGCCATGTACTTCTCAACAACTTCAGGAACTGCATCATAGAACTTGTTGCATGCTTCTCTGTGCTGGAAGAATACGTCGCCATTCTCATGAGATCCTCTCAGATGAGGATGATCTGGGTTCAGGCATGCGTCGCGGAATTTCTTAACAGCTTCCATGTCGCACATTTCCTTGAGATCTTCATAGTCCCATACAGCGACTTTCTGGATCTCGTGGGATGTTCTGAATCCGTCGAAGAAGTTCAGGAAAGGCACTCTGCCCTCGATAGCAGCCAGGTGAGCTACAGGAGCGAGGTCCATAACTTCCTGTACATTGCTCTCTGCGAGCATTGCGAATCCTGTCTGACGGCAAGCATAAACGTCTGAGTGGTCTCCGAAGATGTTCAGCGCGTGAGTCGAAACTGTACGAGCCGATACATGGAATACTGCCGGAAGAAGTTCTCCAGCGATCTTGTACATGTTCGGGATCATCAGGAGAAGTCCCTGGGAAGCTGTGTAAGTTGTGGTGAGTGCGCCAGCTCCGAGTGAGCCGTGTACAGCACCAGCAGCACCAGCTTCAGACTCCATCTCGACTACCTGTACTGTCGATCCGAAGATGTTCTTGCGTCCAGCAGCTGCCCACTGGTCTACATAGTCTGCCATCGGCGAGGACGGAGTAATCGGATAGATTCCGGATACCTCTGTGAACGCGTAGGAGACATGTGCAGCAGCGTTGTTGCCGTCCATAGTTTTGAATTGTCTCTTCATTCTTTCATCTCCCTTTAAAAGATTTTTGAAATTAAGTGATAGTTAGTAAAAAAGCACTTTTTTGAAATAAATATGGTGAAATAATTATTTCCAAACGTGATTTGGTCCCAATCCCATATATGCTTTACCGCAATCAGGGATTACTCCATTGCGGCAATGCCGTAGGAATAACAGGGTTTTACATAGCCTCTACGAGAGCCTGAGTATCCTTGGCTATCATCAGCTCTTCGTTGGTCGGAATGACGAATACTCTGACCTTTGAACCTTCGCCTGTGATCTCAACCTCTTTGCCTCTGCAGTTGTTCTTCTCTTTGTCAATGTAGAGATCCATGAATCCGAGGTTTGCGCAAACCTTTTCTCTCAGCTCGATATCGTTCTCGCCGATACCTGCTGTGAATACCATGGCATCTACATGACCAAGCTCTGCAGCGTAAGCACCGATGAAGCGCTTGACTGATCTGAGGAGCATCTCTCTGGCAACGTGAGCCTTGTGGTTGCCCTCTGCCTCTGCCTTTGTGATGTCTCTGCAGTCTCCGGAGATCTCGGAAATAGCGAGGAGTCCGGACTTCTTTGTCATCATGTCTGTGATCTCTTTTACAGGCATTCCTGTCTGCTCATAGATGAAGCTGACAACTGTAGGGTCGATCGATCCGCAGCGTGTTCCCATTACGAGACCTTCGAGCGGCGTGAGGCCCATCGATGTGTCATAGCACTTGCCGTCCTTGACTGCTGTGATCGAGGAACCGTTTCCGAGGTGGCATGTGATAACGTTGATGTCCTTGAGATCCTTGCCCATGAGCTCTGCTACTCTGTTGGCAACATAGCGGTGGCTCGTGCCGTGAGCTCCGTATCTCTGAACATGATACTTCTCGGCATATACCCAAGGGATAGCATAGTATTTGCATTCATCAGGCATTGTTCTGTGGAATGTTGTATCGAATACAACAACGCCCGGTGTGTTCGGCAGAACCTTCTTGCAGGCTCTGATTCCTACGAGTGCAGGAGGATTGTGGAGAGGTCCGAGTGTGCAGAGTTCTTCGATTCCTGCTTCTACCTCGTCAGTGATGATCTCCGACTTATCGAAGATGTATCCTCCCTGTACGATCCTGTGGCCTACAGCACCGATCTCGCTCATGTCTGCGATAACACCGTGCTCCTTGTCGGTCAGAGCATCGATTACGAGCTGCATTGCAACGCCGTGATCAGGCAGTGCGATGTCCTTGTCAAATACTGTGCCGGCATCTGTCTTGTAATTCATGTGACCGTCTTCGCCGATTCTTTCGCAGAGTCCCTTAGCAAGAACTGCCTCATTGTCCATGTTGATCAGCTGATACTTGAGAGAGGAACTTCCTGTGTTTACTACCAGAATTATCATGTTATGTTTCCTTTCATAAAAAATTTTTAGACGCAACGTAAGACTGGAGAACGTCTTAAACGTCGCTAAAAATCCGCATATATTGTATCACAATAATGCGGACTTTCTCTACCCTATCAGGCTTATTATTGCTTTTAATTTTGTACTCTGTTCTCTTCCTCTTTTTCTGCCTGTATTCTTGCAAGCTCTTTCCGGATGAGACTGACGCTGTAACGCTTGGTATCGAACTTTCCTTCGCCTCCAGGACCCCAGGCCAGGCTCTCCATCGCTGCTCCCGCGAGAGGTATGTATACCCTGAATTCAGTGCCTTCTCCCGGTTCGGAATCCACGTATATCTTGCCTCCGTGAGTCTCCACTATCTGGGCCACTATGGCAAGCCCGAGGCCGGTGCCCTTGCCCGATTCTTTAGTAGTATAGAAAGGATCGAATATTCTCGACATGGTCTCGGTGTCCATGCCGCATCCGTTGTCCTTGAACCTGATAACGACCTCCTCGCCGGATATTCTGGTCGAAACCAGCAGAGTGCCTCCATTTTCTCTCATGGCATCATAGGCATTCAGCACTATATTCATGACAAGCTGCGAGATCTGTGTACTGTCGGCTTTGATTTTTTCGCCCTCAGCATTGAAGTTGGCCTTCACCTCCACCTCTTTCGGCTTGGCAGGAAGGGTCACCTTGAGGGCACTCTGGATAACCTCATCCACTTCGATCTCCCTGAAGCTCTCCTCATTGCCTTTTTTTGTGAGTTCAGCCAGTCTTGTCACGATGTCCTTTGCCTTGACCGAGGCATCATAGATCTCCATGAGATTGTCCTGAAGATCGGTCGCATCAGCAGGAAGCATCTCCATGGTCATGATGCTGTATCCCATAATAGGAGTAAGAAGATTGTTGAAGTCGTGCGCGATGCTGGCAGTCATGGTTCCGATGGTCTCAAGCCTCTGATGGTGCGCAAGAGCCTGCATCTTCTGGTTGATCTCCTCCATTGTCTCGTTCTTCTTTTTTAAGACGCGCAGTTCTGCCGAGCTGGCGGCGTTGGCGCGCCTCATAAGTATGAGGAGCAAAAGAAGTCCTGCGACACCGATCACTGCGAGTCCGCCGTAAAAAAGTATCTCCTCGGCTGCCTTTCTTGATGGAGCAATCGCTTCTTCATAATTCGCGAATATGCCCATGGCAAACTCTCCGTTAACCGTGTTTCCGCTCGGGAGAGCCACCATTCTGGCTGTGTAAGGATTGCCCGCTTCATCGGTGGTATCAACGGATATCCCGTCAGCTATGCCCTCCTTCTGGCAGCTCATCATGAAGTCCCTGAAATTCGAGATCCTTCCGTCAGCCTCAGCATCTGTCTCCATGATGATCGGCCCGTCAGGACCTGCGGTCATTACAAGCACGGAGGATGCGTCAAGGAGCATTATCTCACGGTCATTGCTTTTGCCTATGGCCATGCTGTAAAGCCTGAGAAGATCGATAAGAACATCGTAAGTGATGTTTCCCGGAGCTTCCTGATGCCATGCCATGTAATAGGTGCCATTATCGTCCTTCCACAGGGACATTCCGTTGGAGTCACTTCCGGTCACCTGGGAATACGACTTGCTGCCGGATTCCGTACAGATGATTTTATCTTTGTGGCTCACAACGAGGTCTGCATAGATCGGGTTTGTTGCCAGTGTATTGTTGCTTATATATGTCCGGAGCCCTGCAGTGTCTCCGCTCTCCTTCCAGTTTGCGATCTCAGTCCTGAGTCTTTCTCTCCCGAGGAATGTTTCGGCCTCACGCTGTATAGCGTTTATTGAGTTCTCAAGATTTATGTCCCCGGAGCGCATCAAGCTATACAGCTGGGTATCCTTCTCGGAGAGGATGCTGCTGTCAAACCTCTCAAAGGATCTCCACACGCCGTTGATGCCTAACGCTACGCATAAAACAGCCACCGCGAGAGCAATTATGAACCATTCTCTTCCGGCAGTCTTCTTTTTCAAAAGTTGCACCTCCGCTGTCCCTGGCAGGCTGATATAAGGCCTGCTTTTCTTTACGAGTCATATTTTAACACGAAGCGAAACAAAAAAGTACATATTATGTGGCAAGTGTGTTATTATTGCACTAGGTATGGTATCCGGAAACAGACCGGTTAAGATAGGAGGCTCACATGGCAGACAAAGTCCTGGTAGTGGACGATGATAAAGCGATCCTGACTATGCTCCACAAAGCACTCAAGAGCAACGGTATCGAAAACGACCTGGCCATCAGCGGCGAGGCGGCGCTTGAGCTGCTCGAGACCAATAGTTACGATCTTATACTGCTCGACATAAACATGCGCGGCATCAACGGATTCGAAGTCATCCAGAGGATCAGATCCAAAGGCCTGACCACACCGGTCATGGTAGTAAGCGGACGCAAGGAGGATCAGGACGCGCTTTACGGACTCGAGATCGGAGCGGACGATTACATAATCAAGCCGTTCAACCCGGTAACGCTTGTGGCGAAGGCCAAGGCTCTCATCAGAAGGAGCCGTGAGCGCTCACCGCAGAGCACATCCAACATAATCGAAGCAGGTCCGTTCACGTACAACACCTCGACCCTGAGATTCTATAAAAATGATGTGGAGATCCCTCTGTCAGCAAAAGAGAACTCCATGATCAAGCTCTTCATTGATAATGTAGACCACATCTTCTCAAAGGACATGATCTACAGCGTCATCTGGGGCGAGACCATAATCGACGAGAACGCCATAATGGTTTACGTCAACAGACTCAGACAAAAAATAGAAGATGACCCTTCGAACCCGCGCTACCTCATCACGGTACGCGGCCTTGGATACCGCTTCACAGTAAGATAGCGGCTGCGAAAAAGACTTTCAGAAAAAAAGGTGCATATCCGGGCAATCCGCTCCGTATATGTACCTTTTTAAATTCCGTTTTACTGGTTTTGCTGTTCTGACTTGACAATAACCCGTTTTGACGGGGTTATCGTAAAGCTGCCTGAGGGTTTTGACCATTGGATGATCATTGAATGAGCTGTTCTGTATTGAAAAGGTACATATATACTTTTATTTATCCTAATATGTACCTTTTTTCAAAAAACTCCTATTCTCCGTCAGTCTCTGCAGCGTCTGCGTCCGCATCGGCGTCGGTTTCAGCTCCAGCTGCATCAGCGTCGGCATCCGCTTCAGCATCATTGGTTTCATCATCATCGATGCCCTCTTCAGCTTCTTTCTGCATCTCCTTCATGAACTTCTTTGCTTCGCTGTAAGACATCTTTACATAGTTGACCGACTCGTCACCCTGTTTAGCCTTTATTTTGACAGTTCCGCTGAGAGCCCGTGTCTGAGGCTTCGTTGAAGTAAGGAAGTATGCGCCCATGTTCTTGAGTGTCTTGGTGCCTTCTTCGCCCTGATACTGCTCGATTTCAGATTCAGGAGCATCTTCATCGATGTTGAGCCATATCTTAATGGTATTTT
This sequence comes from Mogibacterium sp., assembly GCA_017505405.1. Classification (GTDB taxonomy): domain Bacteria; phylum Bacillota; class Clostridia; order Peptostreptococcales; family Anaerovoracaceae; genus Crickella. The sequence goes on along the minus strand of JAFVPI010000051.1, from coordinate 27,613 downwards.
TATCAGCACGCAGCTTCATGGTTGTATGCTCGCTGACCGGAACGTCAGAGTACATCTGGTCTATGCCGTTGTCCGTTATATACTTTTCTATTGTAGCCGGCTTGTTGAAGTAGTTGTACCCGCCTGAAAAAGCAAACATGATTATGAGGACTCCGAAGATCATTATTGCGAGCACGATATTGTTAGGTCTGCTCTTTTTTTCTTCTACCTTATTTGCCTCTTTACGGGCTGCCTTGGCATCTCTTCTTTCTGCCTTTTTCTGACGTTTTGCTTCCGTTGAAGCTTTCAGCTCTTTGTTTGCTTCCGTTGAAACTTTCAGTTCTTTGTTTTCTTCCATTAGTATTTCTCTCTTCCGTGTAAAAGTCCCGTATATTATAGTCCTGACTGCCCTCTCAGGCAATGTGATTTATAAGATTTTCAGTAAAGGTCTCTTGCGGAGGGCTTGTTTATACCTGCCAGTGCATCGCGGTCTGCGAAGCACCTGCCTGACCTGCTGAATGCATTGCGGTCCGCGGAGCATCTGCTTTGCCTGCGGAATGCATCGCACTCTGCGGAGTACCGGCTTAACCTGCTGAGCGCATCGCAGCATGCAACTCGCTAAAAAACGATACCGAGCATGTCGATCAGAATGCCCCAGCCTATGCCAAGCACGAGCAGCGATGTCGTTATCGCGATGTTTTCTCTGTGGTGGTTATTGGTCCTGAAAAGCACGAGAAGTCCGACTCCGGCTCCTACAAGTAGTCCGGCCATCAGCTGTCCGCATGTGAGAAGGCCTTCAAGATACATCTGCGTGATGACTACTGAAGCCGCGCAGTTTGGTATGAGCCCGATTATACCGGTGAATATCGTGCCGAGCAGAGGCACTGCCGTCAGGATCGATGAGACGGTGTCTCTTCCGGCAAAGCCCATGAGAAGGCTGAGCGCGAGGGATATCACGAAAATGAAACCCGTGATTTTCATTGTGTGTATAAACGCCGAACGGACTATGCCCCCTTCTTCATCTCCGCAGCCGCAGTGTTCGCGCTCGCAGAGATCGTGTATGTGCTTGTCGGCATGGAAACCGTAACGTATGACATGCGAAGCGGCATCTATAATGATCCCGCTGATAAGGGCGATCACGAACTTGGCCGCAAGGATCTTTCCGATCGTGGCCGGCGCCACCGATGAGCTGATGAAAATAGGGATCATCTCATCGGAGGTGGAGAGGAACACGGCAATAAGCGTGCCAGCCGTGATCACTCCACCCGAGTACAGACTCGCGGCGCCGGCCGAGAATCCGCACTGCGGTATGAGCCCTATGCCCGCTCCGAGCACGTGACTGAATCTGCTGATACGCGAAAGCACAGCGACAGACTGCTCTTCGGTTTTATCCTCGAGCCATTCCATCGCCAGATATGTAATAAACAGAAACGGTATAAGGGTCACCGTATCCTTTATTGTGTCTTTCAGCGAGTCGATTATTACAGCCATGCGCCTATTATATTACAAAGTCATTCGATAATCACGACTAATTGTTGCGATGCATCAAGGGCTTTCGGGTGATACGGATCAGGAGTGTATTGCTCACAAAAACGAGCGTGATCAACGGCTTGCCGGATCAGTATTATCAGGTTCCTGCAATCCGGCTGGATGTCTAATTCGTTTATCCGGCACATGCAGTTGACAGCCCGGTCACCATGTGATATAAGAATGATATCAAAATGATATCACATAGCTTCTGCTGCATATTGGATGCAGTATCTGCAGCATATCGAATATAGTGTCTGCTGCATGATATTGCATGAATATTAAGCAAATATATTAAGAAATGAGGAATAAACAAGGAGGATACAAAATATGGCAGACGATAAGCATGTAGAATTCGAGACTCAGGTCGAAGACGCCGCAGTGATCAGGGAAGTCGCTAAGGCTGAAACCGTGGAGCAGAAGATCATCAACCCGCCGAGCGGCATAATCGCGCTGGGCATACTCATCTTTCTGTGCCTCATGGTGCCTGTTCTCTTCATAAGCGGAGCGACCGCATGGCACGGCGGCGGCTTAAGGATGATCCTGGCGGTACTCCTCACCATCGTGCTCCCGTTCATGTTCGCAGGGCTCCGCAGCGTAAGGCCTAATGAAGCTCTGGTGCTCACCCTTTTCGGCAAGTACTACGGCACGATCGTTAAGCCGGGATTCTTCTTCGTGAACCCTTTCGCGAGGTATAACAATCCGGCCTATGAAAGCCAGGCAGCCGCCGACATGGCAGAGGTCAGCAACACCATGAAAGGCAGCAGCCTCAAGAGCAGCAAGACCGGAGGCACAAGAGTCAGAAAGACCGTATCGCTCAAGAGGGCGACTCTCGACAACGGCACGCAGAAGGTCAACGATGCCCTGGGCAACCCTATCATCATCGGAGCAGTAGTTCTCTGGCACGTAGAGGACCCGACCAAGGCAGTATTTAATGTAGAAAACTACACTGAATTTCTTTCGATACAGACGGACTCCACTATCAGGAACATGGCAAGGCTCTACCCTTACGATGTATTCGACGACGGCCTTGACGATGATGATTCAGCCAAGGCTGAACAGACTCTCCGCGGAAGCTCTCAGGAGATCGCCGAAAAGATGCAGGTGGAGCTCGCCGAGAAGGTGGCATTCGCCGGACTCGTCATCGAGGAAGTGCGCATAACCCACATTGCTTATGCGGAAGAGATCGCTGCAGCCATGCTCCAGAGACAGCAGGCATCGGCTATCATAGCGGCCCGTGCAAAGATCGTCGACGGTGCCGTAAGCATGGTCAAAATGGCCATCGACAAGCTGAATGACGAGGATATCGTGAACCTCGATGAGGAGCGCAAGGCTCAGATGGTGTCTAACCTGCTCGTGGTGCTCTGCGGCAACAAGGATGCGCAGCCGATAGTGAACAGCGGATCGATCTATTAATGATCAAGTGAGGTCTCTATGCCCGGAAACAATAACGATAACAACGGAATAAGCGGACCTGACCTTGATGCCCGCGAAGCAAAGCTTCTGAAGCGCAAGGAGAAGCTCGACGCTCTCGAAGCCGGCCTGAAGGCCAGGGAACGTGAGCTTGCAGCCAAAGAATCAAAGAGAAAGCAGATCGTGCTGCGCCTGCCTGAATCGCTGTGGAATGATATAGCGAGATGGGCCGAGGATGATTTCAGGTCCATAAACGGCCAGATAGAATATCTGCTGACAAAGAGCGTCAGGGAGCGTAAATGATCCCTGCGCCTGCAGGAACCGCCCATGCGTTTCCCAATCTGTCAGGTAAAAGGGGCTGTCGCATTTGGATAAAATGTGGCAGCCCCATTTCAGTTATGCGGGTTATCAGGGATCAGGTGAACGCAGATCAGTTATTCTGCAATTCTTGCATTGTATGTGCACTCACCGTCTGCGAATGTAAGGAGCGCGTTCTGCGGACAGGTATCGTTCAGGATCTCAACATCGAAGCTCCAGCCTTCCAGTCCGCTTCTGCTGAGGATCTGCTCACCTTCTGCTGAGCAGGTGTCTCCGAGTTCGATGACCTTATTCCACTCTGCCGGGTCATCTGCCTTTGCTGCCGCCTCGGTTCCGTCCGAGAGGATCAGGAGGACCATTCTGTTGTTGTCATAGTCTGCCCTGATGCTGGCTGTCATGTCCCTGGCATCCACGCTGTTCAGCATTACAGTCTCAACTTTGGCGACCGCATCAGCCTCGCCCGGCTCAGCCTTGCTGCTGTCCTCTGTCATATCTGTCGCTGCGATGCCCATTTTATCTGAATCAAGTCCGCTGAGATCCATAGCTTTGATCTCGCTGAACATTCTGAATGTGTAACCGAAAACCATAACGAACATCAGAGCCACAGCTGTAAATACTGCTACGTTTATAGCTCTTTTACTAATCTTCATATCTTTCACGACCTTTCATGAATCTTTAATTTCAGACTGCCATCTGATATCATTATCTGACCTATGGTCATCTTTTACCGGCATCATAATAACTCTCCGGGAAAGGATGTTGCACAGATAATTGTCAGGTGATGCACAGAAACCGGGCAAATTACCGGTTTTGCCTGACTTTCAGGCCAAAGCAATGAAAGGGGGTTCTCATATGGCCGCTTCTGAGCTTACCAAGAAAGCGATCAACCAGGCTTTTCTGGATATCCTTGCCGAAAAGCCTCTAGAGAAGATAACTGTAAGAGATATAACTGAGCGATGCGGGATCAACCGCAACACTTTCTACTACCACTACCAGGATATCCCCGCACTTCTTGAGGGCATCCTGTCAGATAAGGCGGATGATTTTGTACTTGAGTATCCGCAGCTCAACTCCATAGATGAGTGCATTGCTGCGGCAATGGAATTCGCCCGCGCCAACAAGCGCGTCATCATGCACATATTCAGTTCGGGCAGCCACTCCAACATTTCTTCCCTGTGGAGGATATGCGAGCACGTGATCAGAAAATACTCGGAGACGGTCTTCCCTGACGTGCCTGTATCCGAAAGCGACAGGGAGCTCTTCATCAGGTACCACAAGTGCGCATGTTTCGGGCTGATCATCGACTGGCTGCAGTGCGGCATGAGCGAAGAGTACGTTCAGGATATGCACAGGATATGCCAGCTCAAGAGAGGGTCAGCGGAGCTGATAATACAGAACGCTCTGGCTACCGGGAATGCGCCGGATAACGCCGGATAAATGGGGCTGCCACACTTTTATTGTGCGACAGCCCCTTCAATTTCCTTGCTTTCCGTATTAATATCTTTGATATTTTCCGTGCTATCTTCTTTCTTTCTGGCGCAGCAGGAATTCCAGCACCCTGCTGTTGAAGTCCTTTGCCTGCTCATATACCCCGTGGCTGTATCCTTCATACATATACAGCTCAGCGCCTGGTATCGCAGAAGCTATCTCCTCCGACGCCTCCCCTCCGAGCACCATGTCTCTGTCCGCGCCTATAACGAGCACCGGGCAGTTTATTTTTTTAAGGTCTTCGTATGCGTCATGCGCAAGGCATGACTCGCAGAGTATCCTGAACCTCTCATAGTCCTTCGGTTTCGCGAGCGCGATCAGATTGTTCAGCATCCGCCCCCGCTCAAGATATGCTCCCGTATAGGAGCGCTCTGCGGTATCAAGCATAATGCCTTTATAATCTCCCCTGCCGGCCATCTGCAGCCATAAGCCGAGCGACTCCCGCATCAGGTCTGTCGGGCGCGGGGCAGTCACGGCAAGCACCAGGCTCTTCACCTTCTCCGGATGGCGTATAGCCATCTGCTGCGCTATCATGCCTCCCTGCGATACTCCGAATATATGAGCAGATCCGGTTTTCAGCTTCTCCATGATGACCGCGAGGTCATCCGCCATGTCTTCAGTGGTGAATCCTTTAAACATACGGTTCCTCCTGCTGAACACAAGCACCTTAAAGTCTCCGGCAAAGCACCGGTACATGACGGAAAAAGGAACAGCGACTCCCTTCGCGGTCCTGAATCCGTCTCCTACTCCCGGGAGCATGATCAGCACATCATCTCCCGAGCCGAAGCTTATGTAGTCACAGTCGTGGCCGTTGAATCTTATGTTTTCGTTTCTGGCGTTATACAGCATCGCAGTCCTCCGTTTAAGTGTTAAGCAGCATCGCGGTCCTGCGTTTTATCAGCCGTTCTGCGGTTCATCAGCATGATGGATACCAGTATCATCGCTGTGCCGAGAAGCGATGCAGGCGGCAGATCCTCGTTGAACAGCAGTCCCCCGAGCATGGTAGCCACCACGAGCTCCAGCGAGCAGAACACAGGCACCTTGCTTGTCTCCTTCAGGCCCTGTATTCCCGCAAAATAAAGCAGATATGCAATAGTTGTAGGTATGAGGCCGAAGAACAGTCCCCACATCAGTATCTGCGGATCGAACGGATCGCTCATTCCCGAGAACGGCCTTGCGACGGCCAGCGTGAAGACCGCCGCGAAAAAGAAATTGTATGTTGCAACCACAAAAGGCGATGCTTCGTCAGTAGCCAGCCTGCCGAAGATATTCTGTGTCGAATACGCGAAAGCCGCCCCGATGCCGAACATCAGTCCGATCACAGACAGACCCTCCAGCGACAGTTTGCCTCCCGTGGCGGCAAGCCCGCAGCCCAGCACATTGAGCGCCAGCGCTGTCATCTTGTTCTTTCCGATCTTTTCATGGAAGATCAGCTTCGACTGTATGCTCGTGAATATCGGCGCCATGTAAAGGATGGCCGCAGCAAGAGACATCCCCAGTCTGTTCACCGCGTTGGTGTAGCACAGGTTATTGAGCGACATCGACACGAATCCAAGCAGGGCGCACGAAAGCATCGTCCGCTTCCCTATCCTGAATGCCGCAGTACCCTCTTTTATAAGGGTGATCGCAAGCAGAAGCAGGAATGCGAAAAACATCCTCATGAACGTAGTATATTCCGAGGTCGACCCCTTTGCGTCGAGCACCTTCACGAAAAGCCCTATCGTTCCCCAGAGTATGCCCGAGAGCATTATCAATGCGTATTTCTGTATGGTCCTGTCTATGCCTTTTTTCAAAGTGTCTTATCCCTCTCCGAGGCAGCTGACGGATCTGTCATCATTATTCCACTGCGGATGCAAAAAGTTTTTTCTGCCTTGTGGCAGAGTTCTTACTGAATCAAATACCATTCTAACATAAAAACGGCCTCCGGAACTGATTCCGGAGGTCCCGTTATGATTTTACTTTCTATTTCGGCGTGTATTCAGCAGGTACTTCTATCACCATGTCTGATGTTGGGAAGGTCGCGCACGGATGGATGTAGTCCCATTTGATATCCGCCCATCTTCTGTTCTCATTCTCAGCAGGCGCGAAGTATGTGCCCGAGAGCACCTTCGAGCGGCACCAGCCGCACTCGCCGCTTCTGCAGCGCGAAGGCGCTGTTATGCCCGCTCTTTCTATCGCAACCAGTATAGGTTCTTCAGCGCTGGCCTTGAATGAGTATTCATATGTGCCCTGTCTGACCGTCAGGTCAAACTCCTTGCCGGACGCTTCTTTCGGGAAGCCTTCCGCCTCAGTGATCTTCTTCGTTACGCCGAGCATCTCGCATCTTATGTTCTTTTTCGGAAGCCCGAGCTTGTCCAGCTCTCCCCTGAGGAATTTATACATTGCTTCAGGTCCGCATACGAAAACGCTGTACGGTGCCTTCGCATATTTCTTTATGAGATCTGCTGTAATGAAGCCATGCTCGAACCCTTCCGCCTCTTCATCCGACAGAACATGCACAACGTGGATCTTGCTGCAGTTTGCTGCAAGCTCATCGAGCTCTTCCCTGAACAGTATCTGCTCTTTCGTTCTGCTTCCGAAGAGTATCGTAAGGTCGAAATCTTCAGTCCCGTCCGCAATGGCCTGTGCCATCGAGAGGAACGGCGTGATGCCGCTTCCGCCCGCCAGAGCCACTATATGTTCAGGATCGCGCAGCGGTTCATAATAGAAATTGCCCTGAGGTCCGGATGAGAGCACCTCATCGCCCTCCTTGAACTCTTTCAGCATGTGCTCGGCTGCGAACCCTCCCGGATTGCTGCGCACTGTGACTGATACGGCCCCCTGGAGAGCATCCTTCGGGCATGAGCTTATCGAGTAAGGTCTGCTGATGGAGCTTCCGTCGATCTTCAGCTTGAGCGAGAGATACTGCCCGGCGCGGAAGTAAGCGACCGGACCTCCGTCTTTTGATCTCATCAGGAAGGTCTTTGCACCGGCTCCTTCATGATCGATCACCTTGTCCACCACCAGCTCCTGGAAATCCGGATGCAGGGCTCTGGCATGGTCGTTGATCGCATAGTCAGCCGTGATCTCGTTGGCCGGAGCCGCCTGTATGGCCATCTCACGCACCTTGGACATGTTCTTGAACTTCAGCATGTCGAGCGCGCCGATCAGTCCGATTTTAACTTTTACTGCCATGACTCTACCTCCCTTCTTCCTTAAGATCCCTGATAGCAAGGCGGGCCATGAGCCTGCCGCATACGTAAGCCGAACTGTACCCGTCGCCTCTCGGGCCGGCAGCACCGATTGGCCTGAGACCCTTGATCGGATAGTCTTCATTCAGCATCATCATTCTCGCCATCATGCCGTCCCAGTCGGCCGTCTCGTAGCCGTAAACAGAGCCTTCAGGCGTTCCGAGATACCTTGCGAAGGTCCACGGTGACGCAACACAGATCTCCTCGATGTATGGTTCAATATCTATGCCCGCGCGGTCCTTCAGTGTTTTGATAAACTTCTTTGCGTATTTGTTCTTGTATGCAACATAGTCTTCCTGCGAAAGATCGCTCCACTCCTCACGGTTGCCCATGGATGTGAAGAATCCCATCGATGTACCGGCAGGTGAAGCGTCAGGATTCACGACGTTGTTGCAGAGGAAGATAGTGAAGTTGTTTTTGTCGAATCCGCCGAGAATGTTTTTGTACTCCTGTACGGAATCCGCCGTATCCGCGAAAAATATGCAGTAGTCCTTGATACCCAGTTCCTCGGCAGTCTTGTTGAGGCCTACATAAACAGTGTACATTCTGGCGCTGTAGTTTTTGCCCCTTGCGGCAGAAAGCTTCTTCTCCCTTTCAGGAATGAGCTCCTTCGGTACCATCTTTGCATAGATGATATCCGGATTTATATTCGCCAGCACGTAGTCGCATTCGACTTCTCCGCAGCTCGTGCGCACTCCGCAAAGCTGGTCGCCGTCAAACAGGAACTCCTCCGCCCTGCAGTTGAACCAGATGTCTCCGCCGAGCTCTCTCAGCCTTTCGACCATGGCATTGCTTATCTCATGCGAAGTATGAGCCGGGATGTAAGCGGCACGCGATACATACTTCATGAACATGTTACAATAATGTATGAACGCCATGCGGTCCAGATCTATCCCGAGATATCCCCAGTATGTCGACATGATGTCGCAGCATTTCTGAGGGATGTTCATTGCCTTCCATACTCTGGTCACCGGATATGAACCCGTCCTAAGCAGGTTAGGATACTTTTCCTTGAGAACACCGGAGTCCGCCTTTCCGTTGGATGCACTTATATATGCTGTACCTGCGACCGTTTCGTTGAGCAGTTCAAAATACTCTTCCATCTTAGGACGCGAACCCGGAACGTAGTATTCCATCTTATCGATGAAGTTTTTGCATCCGAAAGGCATGCTTACGTCCATCGGCGTTCCGTCCGAGTACTTGCTTATGATGCGGAAGCAGTCAGGCACTTCCTTCCAGTCCACCTTTACACCGTAGTCCATCATCATCTGCCTGATCTCTGCAGGATCATCTTCGCTTCCTATGTCGCAGAGCTCATGCAGCGAAGGCTCAAACTCGAATCTTCCCCTTCTGAAACTTGTTGCGCAGCCGCCCGGCAGATTGTGCTGTTCGATCAGCAGCACCTTTTTACCCTCTACAGCACTGTGAAGCGCTGCCGACAGACCCGCGTTGCCTGCGCCGACAACAACTATGTCATAATGTTTTTTCAAGCAACACACCCCCTTCGTCACTTGGTGAAACAACAATATTTATCAAGGCTTAAGTTAATATTTGATACTTAATTATATTCCCATCATTGTTTTAAAAAAAGTCCGAAAAGTATATCATTATGACATGGATAACCTTACTGAACGCGACAGGCAGGCGCAGGAATTATCAGGCGAAATAATCACTCTTGCCAGGAATTCGATCCTTGTTAATCTGCGGTTTATGGATCGGGCTGTTGGCAATTTTCGCTGTGTCCCGAATATGAATTACGGCTTTGCCTCAGGCGGCGGATTCGTGATGTACAGTCCGTGGACGCTGATAATCACCTACAGGCAGGAGCAGAATCTCATAGCGCGCAACCTGCTTCACAGCATACTCCACAGCGTGTTCAGGCACAGCATCGTCGGTCCGGGGATAGAGAGGCTGAAGTGGGATCTGGCATGCGACATCGCTGTTGAAGACTCTATAAACGGACTGGAGCGCGACTTTCTCAGAGTCAAGCGTCAGGATGGTCAGACCGATGTCATAAGACAGCTGAGGGAAAAGCTGCCGGCGCTTACGGCCGAGAGGATCTACAATTATCTCGTCAGGGGTGATGTATCCATGACGGAATGCTATGAGTGGAGCGAGCTGTTTGCCGGGGATCAGCACGATATGTGGTACGGTGCAGGCACGCAGGATCAGGTCATAACCAGCGAAATAGACCTGCGGGAGCTGTGGGATGATATCTCAAGGCGCATGCAGACGGAGCTTGAGCTGTTCCGCAATGACAGCGGTGCCCTGACGCAGAATCTCAGGGACATAAACCGTGTAAGATACAACTATACGGAATTCCTGAAACGCTTCGGCATCCACTCCGAGACGATCAGGCTGTCCGAAGAGGAATTCGACAATAATTACTATACTTACGGACTTGATCTCTACGGCGACATCCCGCTTATAGAGCCGCTCGAATACAGGGATAAAAAGAACATACGCGACTTCGTTATAGCCATAGATACATCAGGCAGCGTAAAAGGCGAGATCGTTCAGAAGTTTGTGCAGCATACGCATGATGTGCTGGCAGCCCAGAACTCTTTCGATACCAGGATCAATCTGTATATAATCCAGTGCGATGACGAGATCAGGGATGTTGAAGTAATCAGCTCTGCTGACGATTTTGAAAGATACTTTATTGATAAAGAGATCAAGGGCCTGGGGCGCACTGATTTCAGGCCGGTCTTTGAGTATGTCGGCAGGCTTCTGGAAGAAAGAAAGCTAACCGACCTGCGGGGAGTCCTCTACTTCACTGACGGTATGGGAAAGTTCCCCGAGAGAGCTCCCGGCTACGATGTGGCGTTCATTATACACAACGACAGCATGCGGGATGTATGGGTCCCGGACTGGGCCATGAAGATCGAGATGCAGGGCGAAGAGATAATGGGACTGTAAAGGACTATCGATGGAAAGATTTGAGATCGGAGAAGATAAAATAAGAAACGGACGCATAATCGAGGGCTCGTTTGCTGAAGACCTGAGCCTCAGCTCTGTCATCATTCCGGAAGGAGTTACAGACATAGGCGAGATCGCTTTCTACGGATGTGCGAATCTGAAGGAAGTCGTCTTTCCTTCGAGCCTGCGTTACATACGCGAGGAAGCGTTCGGCGATTCTGCCATAACAGAGGCGATCCTGCCCGCCGGCCTGGAGCTGATCGAAGAAAAGGCATTCTTCAGCTGTGAGCATCTCCGCAAAGCGGAAGTGCCGGGCCGTTCAACGGTGGTCGGCAGCGATGCCTTCGGCTGCTGCGATAATCTGCACGAGGGTTATATCGCATGCGGCTATCCTGAAAAGACAAGACACCATGAGGAGCTTCAGTATACCCTTCTCTGGTGCTCCTGCCCTGACCGGCATACTCCGGAGACATCGAAACGGGCCGAGGCTTTCATACACAGCTATGAAGACCTTATAATGGAATGGATAATAAAGCACAACAACGTCCCGGCCATGAGCGGGATCGCAGGCCGCGGCCTGCTGCGCGGAAACACAGGCAGCTACATAACGGCATCAAATCTCGCGGGAACAAATGAGATCACTGCCCTGCTGATGTCCATGAAAGGACATGCAGAGGAAGGAGAATTCGAACTATGAATATTGCAGAAGCAAAGGTCCAGCTCATCAACACCATCAAGGCGTATTCTGTCAGGGACAGATTCGGGAATTTCCTGCTGCCGCCTGAAGATCAGAGGCCTCTTTTCCTTATGGGGCCTCCGGGGATAGGCAAGACGGCTATCGTCCGTCAGGTCGCAGAGGAGCTCGGGATAGGTCTTGTCAGCTACTCCATCACCCACCACACCAGGCAGTCGGCGCTGGGACTCCCGAAGATCGTTCACAAGACCTATGAGGGCAATGAATATGACGTGTCCGAATACACTATGAGCGAGATCATATCATCCGTATATGATGTGATGTCCGAGACCGGTCTTAAGGAAGGCATACTCTTTCTTGACGAGGTCAACTGCGCTTCGGAGACCCTCACGCCTTCCATGCTGCAGTTCCTGCAGTTCAAGACATTCGGCAAGCACAAGGTGCCGGAGGGCTGGATCATAGTCACGGCCGGCAATCCCGTTGAATACAACCGCAACGCGAAGGAATTCGATGTCGTTATCTGGGACAGACTCAAGCGCATCGACATCGATCCGGATCTTGAGGCCTGGAAGACATACTCCTACAGCACGGGCATACACGCTTCCGTAGTCACCTATCTTGAGGCGCGCAGATCCGGTTTCTACAGGATCGAAGAGACCGCCCTCGGAAAGCGCTTTGTGACTGCAAGGGGCTGGACGGACCTGAGCAGGATCATAAGCATTTATGAGGAACTCGGACTCACGGTCGACAAGTCACTCATCGCTCAGTATCTGCAGCATCCTGAGACCGCAGAGGACTTCGCTTCATACTATGAACTGTTCAACAAATACAAATCTGACTATAAGGTCAGCGACATCCTTTCCGCAGCAGAGGATCCGCTCATCGCTCAGCGCGCAAAGGATGCGCCGTTTGACGAAAGGCTTGCCCTTACAGGTCTCCTTCTCGACAATGTCAATGCAGATATCTCGGAGGTGATAAAGACCGAGGACTGCGTCGCCGAGCTGGTAAAGCTGCTGAGACAGGTAAAGGAAGGCGCTGACATCTCAGAGATCACCGCAGAGGAAAAAGCGGTCTATCACCGTTTCCGCAGGATGGGCGTGCTCTCCGCGGATGCCCGTCTCAAGTATGAGACTGTTCTGGATTTTCTGAAGCAGCACGAGCATGCCGCTTTTGCCGATATAAAGGACGACTATGACAGGATGGTTGCAGACATGAAGGCTGCTGCCTCTCAGGCCCGCATAAAGCTTGACAATCTTTTCGCTTTTGCCGAAAAGGTATGGGGACAGGGTCAGGAGATGGTCATACTGGTAACCGAACTTACACTGGGTTCATATTCATCGAGGTTCATAGCAAGATATGGCTGCGATGCATATTATAGAAATAACGATTCACTAAAGCTGTATGAAAGAAAACTGGAGATCCTGAAGAAAGGAGAAGAATTATGGCAGCAAAGTACGATGTAGTAGTTGTCGGAGCCGGAAACGCCGGTCTCAGTGCAGCTGTCAAATGTGCTGTCGAGGGGAAAAAGACCCTCCTTATCGATCAGCACAACCTGCCGGGAGGATGCGCATCCAGCTTCAGAAGAGGACGGTTCGAGTTCGACCCGAGTGTCCATGAGATCTGTGACTTCGGTCCTGAAGACAATAAAGGCCACGTCAGACTTCTCATGGAGAGAAACGGCGTCAATGTCGACTGGATCACCGTTCCTGAGTGCTACAGATGCATCTCTACATACTCCGACGGGACGCCTATGGATGTCACGATGCCTTGCGGCCGCGAGCAGTTCATAGACGCGATGGAGAAGTATGTTCCGGGTTCAAGAGGACCGATGGAGAAGTTCTTCGATCTGCTGCTTGAGGTAAGAGCAGCCAAGGTCTATATGAACGACGGCACTCCGAATGACGCGAAGTACATGCAGAAGCACTTCCCTAACACCCTGAGGGCGTGCGGATACAATTCGCTGAGAGTCCTGCAGGCGTTGAGGATGCCGCAGAAAGCAATAGATATCCTCGGTGTCTACTGGCCTTACCTCGGAGTTCCGCTGGATGAGATCAACTTCTTCCACTTTGGCAACATGATCGACATGTATGTCATCCGTCAGGCGGTCATTCCTCACCACACATCTCACGAGATATCGATGACCTTCATGAACAGGTTCTATGAGCTTGGCGGAGAAGCGTGGTTCAACTGCAGAGCGGAACAGTTCCTCTTTGACGGAGACAAGGTCTGCGGCGTAAGGACAAGCCTCGGAGACGTGGAATGTGAGCAGGTGCTCGCAAACATCAACCCGGACATCATAGACGCGAAGATGATCCCTAAGGAACTCGTGCCTGAGCGCGACAAAAAACTCTCGGCTGCAAGGAACAAGAAGTTCAGCACCAAGTTCTGCATGATCTACATGGCTCTCAACAGGCCGGTCGAAGAAATAGGCATCAAGGATTACTGCATATTCTTCGCGGAGACTGCAGACTCCCGCAAGGAATACGAGCTCATGAAGAGCATCGATAACGGTTACAACATCCTCATCAGTTACAACACCCTGATCCCTGATTTCTCACCTGAAGGCACCTGTGTCATCAGCTTCACCAAGCTGTTCAGCGAATCAGAGGACTGGGCAAAGCTGACTCCGGAAGAATACTACAAGGTCAAGGACAAAATGATCGCGAAGTGCATAGATGATGTAAAGAAGAATCTTAACATCGACATCACTCCGTACATTGAGGAAGTCGAAGTCGCTACGCCGATGACATTCGCCAGATATCTCGGGACTCCGGACGGCACGCCTTACGGATTCGAGCTGAGCGACTGGGACGGCATCATCGCCAGAATGATGGACGTTCAGGCAGACTTCACCATCAAGGGCCTCCGTCACATAGGCGCAGGTTCGTTCATGGCAGACGGTTATTCATCCACATGGATCAACGGAGACCTTTGCGCCCAGATGGTATGTGCTGATCTCAGGGAAGGAGGTAAGAAGTAATGGCTCTCAATTTTAAAGTAGGTCTTGTAGGACTTCTGGATATGCTCAAATTTGCAAATCTGTCTAAAGACCGGGAAAAAGTCATTGCGGCCGCCCCGGCAAAAGAGATCACTGCAGACTATCCGGTAAACAACTTTGCGAAGGCTATGCATCCTGACTTCCAGCCTCTGGTGATCGACGAGATCATAGACCACGCTGCTGCAGGAGCAAAGACATTCATTTTCAAAAGAGCTGACGGAAAACCTGCTTCATATTTCAGGGCAGGCCAGTATATATCCCTCAAGCTCCCTATCGGGGACAGCTTCGTTACACGTCCGTACTCGATCTCGTCCTCGCCTAAGTGGGCTCTGGAAGGCAAGGTCGCGGTCACTGTCAAGGCCAATCCGGGCGGCTTCGCTGCTGACTGGATGCTCGACAGCTTCAAGGTCGGAGACGAGGTAAAAGGTTCTGAAGGACTCGGGGCATTCTATTATCAGAAATACAGGGATGCGGATCATGTTGTTGCCCTGGCCGGCGGCTCAGGCATAACTCCTTTCCTCTCCATGGCTTACGCCATAAGGGACGGGATCGAAGACTTCAGACTGACTATCCTTTTCGGTAGCAGAACAGAGGAGGCTATCCTTTTCAGGGATGAATTCGACAGCATAATGGCTGAGACCGACAAGGTGAAAGTCATCCATGTCCTTTCGGACGAAGAGAAGGACGGCTTTGAGCACGGTTTCATAACAGCTGATCTCATCAGGAAATATGCCGGTGAGGAACCATACAGCGTATTCATCTGCGGACCTGAGGCAATGTACCGCTTCATCGGAAAAGAGGTCGCCAAACTGGGTCTTGAGAAGAAGTTCGTACGCAGCGAGTTCCTCGGCGCGACCAAGACTGTATGGGAGCAGCCGGGATACCCGAAGGAGGCAAAAGACAAGGTATTCAAGCTTACAGTAAAGCAGGGACCGAACGAGTATGTGTGCGACTGTCTCGCGAATGAGCCTATACTTGTAGCGATAGAGCGCGCAGGCATAAAGGCTCCTTCAAAATGCCGTTCGGGTGACTGCGGATGGTGCCGCTCAAGAGTCACATCAGGTGAAGTATTCATTCCTGAAGAAACTGACGGCAGAAGATGGGCTGACAAGCAGTGCGGAGAGATCCATCCTTGCACTTCATTCGCCCTTTCAGACATAACCATCATAGTTCCTGGTGAATACTACTAAAGCCGGTAACGGCTAAACCAAAGCGGAGGGTCACCCCTCCGCTTTTCAGTTATGATCATTATTCCATGTATTATACTGCCCTACTTCTTAAGCCCGGCATTCTCCTTGCTCCAGAGCCTGTCATAGGAGAATCCCGTAACCTTTCTCAGCATCTCCTTTTCTTCTTCCGTCGTTACGCTCGCGTCCTCGCCCTTGCGGCGGGCGACTTCCTTCTGAACAAGATCGAATTCCGTGCTTGTCATCGGGAAGAGCACGGCTACGATGAGCAGCAGCGCGGAAAGGATCGCAGGCGCCATTATGAAGCAGATGCCTATGCCGTGCTGCGTTGCAGCGCTCTGAGCCATGCCGGCATTCGCGAGGGCTTCGTCATAGTGAACAGCCGACAGCATGAACCCGATCAGGGCTGCCGAGATACCGGAAGCGATCTTTCTTATAAAGGTAGCCATACTGGATACGATGCCCGGTCTGCGGACCGATGTGATGAGTTCGTCCACATCTGTCATGTCAGCCATGATCGCGAATATTCCCGTGAGAGAGCCTGCATTGCCGAGTCCGATAAGAGCTGCCAGAGCAAGTACAGGTATGAGCGATACGCCCGGATGTGAGAACGCGAACAATCCCAGAACGCCGGCGAGTCTGACAGGCGCAGCGATCACGATCGCCATCTTCTTGGAAGTCTTTCTCATCAGAGGTCCGAATATGAGCATGCCTATGAGCTGTGCCACCATCAGCACAGCAAGTATAGGCAGATAGTAGTTGACCTTATCGTTGTATGCATCCAGAGTGTGTTTTACATAGTAAACGGCCATGCCGGAGATGAAGTCCATTCCGCCCTGTCCGAAGAGATAAAGCCCCAGGAAGAGCAGGAACGAGCGGCTTCTGAACACGCTTGCCGCCTGTGTGAAGCTCTCTCCCAGAGTCGTTTTTACAGGCTCCTTCTGCTTCTCCCATGTTCCGAAGAAAACGGTTATCGATACTAAAAAGAACAGCACTCCGAATATGAGTCCGCACTTCATGTAAAGCGCCGGTTCATTGGTAGGGTTGATGATCATTCCCGGTACAAGGCCGCAGATCATCGCTCCCAGGGTCGAGAAGATCATGCGCATGTTGGAGAACTTCGCGCGCATCCTGTAATCGTCCATCATATCAGGAAGCAGCCCGTTGTACGGCACGCTCAGGACCGTAAAAGCGGTGTTGAACAGGCAGTACATTACCATGTAGAAAACATACTTCGCGGTCATGGACGGCGTATTGAGGTTCAGCCATATAAGCACGAACGTTATGCCCGAAGCAAAGCTTCCCAGCAGTATGTAGAACCTCTTGGCCCCGAACTTTGAATGCGTCCTCTCAGTGATATTGCCCATTATAGGGTCCGTAATGGCATCCCAGATCTTTCCAACCATAGGGATAGTACCGGCGAGCGCCGCGTTCATCCCCATTGCATCCGTGAGGAAAACGATGAAGAATGCATTGATGATAACAAAGCACCCTCCGCCGAAGATCTCTCCCACTCCATAGGTCAGTCTGTTAAAAAAACCGTAACCGGGCTTTCTGCCTGCGATTTCTTCTTTCATGTTATAATCCCTCTCCTTGACATAACACAGTTGTCATTTTGATTTTAGCATATAATCTGCAATATATTCAGTCTCAGACTGCACTATATTCAGTCTCAGACTGCAATAATATCGGCAGGTGACTCGAGGACGCCGGTACTTAGCGACTGGCAAGCCGTCAGGTGCAGACAGAGCCTAGTACCGCTGCGTCCGAATGAAATGCTTTCTTTCTCACCACGGCGTTGCCGTAGTGTAGAAAGCATTGATCTGCGTCGGCAAGCTCCTTCGATAACAGCGAGAGCGTGCCTGACGGTATTATTGCAGTCTGTTTTACATTGGTCCTTTGTCGCGCAGGAAGCTGTTCCACTCCTTGAGTCTGCATTGAGCCGGACCGATCAGGCCTCCGCCCTTTCCGTCAAACAGGCGGAACCTGCTGTTCCTTTTGCTGATCGCCGGCCATTCCTGCAGGCCTGCTCCGTTCGGATCGCCGGTCTTTACGAAATTCGCCACGTAATCCGCCATCTCGTCCTTAAGTCTGCGGTCGTTCTCATCAAACGGGCGCCAGCTCTTGTCAAAGTTGCCGAACATATACCAAAGATCCGCAGCATGGTAAGCCTTGAACCTGTCTCCCGGCGGAGTCTTATCGAACATGTAGCCCCATACAGGCGACTGCCCGCGTTTCGCATGCAGCTTCCCCAGTCTGAGCGCAAGCTCGAATATAAGATAAGGCATGAAGTCCTGCGATGTTACTCCGGCAATAATGGGAACATCAAGATAGGTGTTTTCCTTCATTATCTGTGATGGTTTCTTAGGAATTATGGTGCCGTCGATGCCCGGCTGCTGTGTACGAACATTTCCGATCTCGCGGCCCGTTGCGTACCAGGCGTCAAATATCGTCTGATCCGGGAGCCTTCTGAATTCCTCTTCAGTCTTCGCCCCTGCGCGCTCCCTTACCTTTGACCAGAATCTTTCTTCGGATTCCTCAGGTGTCAGCGGGCCGGCAATATCCGGCACGTTGCCCGCGCCCGACATCATCACCGCGCCTTTTACCACATCCTTCAGGATCTGAGTGTAGAGCAGGTCCATCACTGCCATCGCTCCGGCGGACTGTCCCATTATAGTGATCTTCTCAGGGTCGCCGCCGAAATCAGCGATATGCTCTTTGATCCAGCGAAGGCCGAACACCATGTCATGGAGTCCATAATTGCCGGATTTATACAGTCCGAACACATTGAGCCTGTATCCGAGCGACACATATACTATTCCGCGTTCAGCGTATTCGGTACTCGTTCCGTAAGGATGCTCTCCCACGCTTCCGTTTTCGAATGAACCTCCATGTATATATACGAGCACAGGATCTTTATCAGCGTCTGCACGCGTGATCACGTTGAGGGTCATCGGGGATTCAGCAAATTTCCAGTCCGGGATGTCCTGGCCATATCTGAATTCGCTGTGATAGAACCAGTAGCGGCCGATGGATTCCTTATGGTATGCCCTGAACTGAAAGCAGTCGGTTTCCTGTCCGGTCGCATCGAATTCGTCCCACTCCGGATAAGGTTCAGGGAGTTCGAAACGTTCCGTGACCGCGTACGGAATGCCGCGGAACATGCGTATGCCCTTTTCTTCGGTACCGGTAACTTTGCCGAGCCCGGTCTCAATGGTAACCTTTTTCATCGTTCTCCTTTATATGCACTAATATGCAGCGTCTCTTCCGCTTTCAGATTTCCTGTCCTCAGTCTCAAGATGATCCGGGTCGAGGTGATACGGCAGATCCACCTTCCTTTTCGGAAGCAGGTTTTCACCCTTCTCCTCCAGGAACTCTCTCAACACCCATGGCTTGTCCGTTATTATACCGTCGACCCCCATCTCATAAAGGATCTCCATATCTTCTTTAAAACTGACCGTCCACGGGACTACTCTCATTCCCAGCTCATGAGCTTCGTCGGTGAGTTCCTTTGTTATCTCCTTAAAGAAAGGACTGATATCATCCAGTCCGAGCGAATGCGCCGCGCGTACAGGGTCTCCGTCGAAATCATGGATGTTGAGCCCCGCAAGCCACGGCGACGGCTCGTCCCTGTCCAGCCAGAGCGTTGTCGCGTCCGGTGTGCCCCATGAGGGCTGTTCGCTGTATAAAGCTATAGTCCTTATCTCCGGATCAAGCTCCTTCATCTTTACAAGCGCCGCCCAGTCGAACGACTGAAGTATCACCCGGTCGCGGAAGCCGAATTCGTTCACAAGCGCCAGGAACTCCCTGAGCAGCTTTTCGTAGTCAGGATTCTTCTCGTATCTGGTCCCGAGGGCAGGATCAGCATAGGCCTTTGCCTCAATGCTCATCCTTATGTCTTCATTGCCGCTGTCCCTGACCAGCTCAAACATCTGGCGCAGCGATGGAATGAATGCTTCCGTCTGCACCTGTGTGCGTCCGTGCAGTTCATAGTATTCCGCAGCTGTATCCATATTCCCCACATTGAACGACTGTATTTCCTCAAGCGTCATGTCATGTATGTAGTGATCGTCCGTCTCAATGCGTCTGCCCTCTGCATCCGTCGTTATGTCGGGATTCAGGGCCGGATTGTGCGACATCACTATCTGTCCGTCGCCGGCCAGCTGCATGTCGCATTCAATGGTCAGCGCGCCGTTCTCCAGCGAATACTGATAAGACCATAGTGTATTCTCAGGGCGCGCATCCCTGCCGCCCCGGTGAAATTCCATATCGTAATACTTCATGCGGATCTGCATCTCCTTTTTTATAGTTTATTTATCTGACGGTATTCCGTCTGTATGCAGATAGGCGAATGGTCCCGGTATTATCTGCCCCTTGCGGACATCGCCATAATAATCTGTATCAAAAATTATCTCAGACCCGTCAGGAGACTCAAACCTCTGCTCCGGTTCAAACGCCTTACCGAGTATGTCTGAAGTTATCAGTCTGCATTTTCCTTTTTTCTCCTGTCTGCATGCACGTGCGCCGTTGAGATAGACATTGCCCTCTGACCATACAGGCAGATGGCCGAAATGCACCTTCTCGAGTTCAGCCATATCAGCCGGTCTCGAAAAGTCGAACTGCGAATGCCACTCCCCGTAAGTCGGGTACTCATCGAACACCCATGTTCCGACTCTGCGGTTCTCATACTCACGTCCGTCATCGATATCGTGCAGTATCTCCGCATCATCTTCAGGCCACTTCTGAACAAAGATGTTATTGTAGAATCTGTTGTCACCGTGCAGGATCGTCATGAATCCCATGACCTCTGTGCGGTGAGGGATGTGATACGGAGTATACCTCCAGCTCGTTCCCTCCCCCACGCATGTAAAGGCTCCGCAAATAAGGTTGTGTACCATTGCGATACCCTGCGTGGCAAAGCGCAGGCTCACTTCTGAAAGCAGGATGTTGTTGTCGATCAGAGTAGGGCCGTGGCTCACTTCTACAAACAGGTCCTGTGACATCATGCCGCCCTTCAGCTGTCTGACGCCCTGCGGACGCTGATTATCGTGCAGATAATTGCAGCTTATCCTGGTTCCCTGAGCTTCCCAGTCGCACCAGACCCCCATCGTACAGTGGTGGATATGGTTTCTGCGTATGATCACATCTATGGCTGCATGCAGTTTTATTCCGGCTATCTCCGCTCCTCCGAGCTCCATCATATTATTAATATGATGGATGTGATTGTCCTCTATTATACTGAAGACGCCTCCCATGCGGCCGATGATGCCCCCCTGCTGGCAATGGTGTATATCGTTGCGCCTGATGATGTGGCTGCCGATGTTCTCCTTTAGCCATCCGTGATACTGGCCCCGGCACACGGAGTCCCTTTCCATCTGGGTAGGGCTTTTTACATACTTAGTAGAGAAATAATTGTCGTTGTCAGGATCATAGTACCTTCCGAGCGAGATACCGGCGCACTTGCTGTTTGCTATCTCACAATCCTCTATTATCCAGCCCCTGCTCCAGTGCGGTCCTATCATGCCGTCCTGAAAGGCTGCAGGAGGCGCCCATGTCGTGGCCGCTTTCTCTACTTTGAAGCCCCTGACAGTGATATAGCTTTTCCCTGTTCCGGAAGGCCAGAAACATTCGCGCCTTACATTGATCTCAACTTTTTCGCAGTTAGGATCCAGCCCCTGAAAATTCGCATATATCACGGTCTCATCGCGCTCTGCGTCCTGCTCCGCGTACCACTTCAGCCTCGAATTATCCGGATCCCAGCTGACATCGCTGATCTCTCCCCGGATACAGTCTTCAAGGCCGGAGGTCTCATACATGGCCTCATCGTTCAGGTACACGCAGCCCGTATGCTTGTCCGCCTTCGCAAAGTACCAGTCGCCGTACACAAGCGTCGTGTACGGATTGTAGTCTCCAAACAGGCTGTTGCTGATCCTTGCGAACCAGACGCTGTCAGAATACCGCTCCCACTGCGAAATACACTCCGCACCGGTTATGACCGCGCCGAGTGGCTCAGTGCTGACATATGTTATCCTTTTGTCCTCAGCACCGGAATTCTTCGGATCCACAGATTCACGATATACACCGGGAGCTACAAGGACCGTATCTCCCGGACATGCGATCGCAGCTGCGTCATTTATTTTTCTGAGCGGCCTTTCCGCGCTGCCGTCACCATTAGGTTCTGCGTTTATATCTACATAAATATCCATTCTTACAAAATACCCTTCTGAATTATCCTTTGTGACTGCTATAAAAGCTCTGTTTTCATGCTATTATAATAATGTAGTCACTTTTGCAGACTGTCAAGGGCAAATGGGCGGCGAGTCGGCACAGGGGCATCTATATGGAGGGACGGGATTTATGGAACAGAGAAAATATAAAGACGTAAAGCTGATAGTAAACGACGAAGAATCCCTGTATATGCCCTTCAGTGACGGGGATGAATTCGCGTTTTCTGTAAGAGACTATATCAAAACAAAATACGCAGGCGCAGAACTCGGTTATCTCCTCAGACTTACTGTTGTCTCCGCAGTTCCTTTGGATGAAGACAGATTCCGGTCTGCAGTATCAAACTGGATAGCGGATGAAAAGATGAAATTCAGGCAGGAAGAAAAAACGACCAACCGCATGTTGATCGGATTTCTTGTTATTGCTTCATTTTTCATTATTCTGAGTTTAAGGCTGGAAAGTCAGATCGACGTGCTTGCATATACTATAATCCCTGTACTGGGGTCTGTTTCTCTTGGCAGAGCGGCGGGTATCTGCCTTACAGATCTGCCCAGCAACAAAGCAAGAAAAAATATGATCAATGATATGGAGAAAAACTGTCCTATAATATTTGAACTGAAAGAAGCAGAACAAGACATCTCCTGACAATTCAAAGAGGCAGTTTCCTGCCTCTTTTTTCATGTTATGAATTCCAGGATCATGCCCTGCCAGGCCTGCAGATGCACACTTTGCTGTGTTTGTTCCCGGATACGGTCTGTACCCAGATCGAACGGACCCATATTGTCCAGCAGGACTCTGTATTCACAGCCGGTATCTATTTCTTCAGGCTCTGCTTTGAGGTTGGCCAGTATCAGCAGAGTACGGTCTGCTTTTCGGAAATAAGCCATCAGTCCTTTCCTGTCTTCATACGCCGGCTCAAGCTCTCCCCACACCAGAGTCTCCCTGTAATCCGGGTCCTTTCTCAGCGCAATGAGCTGCTTGTAAAAACTGTAAACGGAATCCTGCCGCTCAGCCTGTTCACTCACATTTATCAGTTTGTAATCAGGGTTTACCGGCAGCCATGGATCTGCTTTGCTGAACCCGGCATTAGGGCTGTCACTCCACTGCATAGGCGTTCTGGCGTTGTCTCTTGAGTACAGGCTCGCTGCATTCATGGCTTCCTCTTCGCTCAGACCTGCATCAACGGCCACCTTATATGCATCGATAGTACCGATGTCATCGAAGTCATCAGGCGAATTGAACGTGGTGTTTTCCATGCCTATCTCCTGCCCCTGATAAACAAAAGGAAGACCTCTGAGCATGAAATACGCCAGGGCGAAGCACTTTTTGCCTGCTTCCGTCCTGCCAGGGTCCGGCAGGTAATAGCTTGCCGCCCTCGGTCTGTCATGGTTCTCGATCACATTTGAGAAGAACCCTGTATCACCTATTCTTTTCTGTGCGGCAAATACGCAGCGTTTATAACCATCGATGCTGATCCTCCTGTGATCATGGCAGCCGAGGCGGCTCTGCCCTTCCACAACATGCGAGAAATCAAACATCGAAGAAAAGTATCCGTTTTCTCCTATAAAATCCCCCAGTTCATCATATTTCTCATTGAACACTTCGCCTATCGTGAGAGCTTTATATGGCGCAAAAGCTTTATCTCTCATTTCGCCGAGGAATTCCCCGATGCCCTCGGCATTCTCGAGCATCTCGCTTATATCGCACAGTCCGTCCTCTCTTTCGGATGCATAGTCCCTGAATGGCAGCGCCTTTTTTATATCGATTATTGCATCGATCCTGAATCCGGCAATGCCCCTTTCCATCCACCACTTTACGATGTTATACACTTCTTCGCGCACTTCTGCATTTTCCCAGTTAAGATCAGGCTGTTTTTTATGGAACAGATGGAGATAGCACTTGTCCGGATGCCCCGGAAGCGGTTCCCAGGCAGACCCTCCAAATACAGACCGCCAGTTGCACGGTACTCCTCCCGACGGATCCCTGTCTTCTATGTAAAAGTACTTCCCGTACCTGCCGTCAGGGTCCTCACATGCCTTTCTGAACCACTCATGCTCATCCGAGCAGTGATTAACGACCAGATCCATCAGTATATACATATTGCGTCTGCGCGCCTCTCTGATCAGACGATCCATGTCATCCATGGTACCGAATCTGGGATCCACATTATAATAATCGGAAATATCATAGCCCTGATCAGCCCACGGTGAAGGATAGCAAGGCGAGATCCATATTATGTCAATACCCAGTTCCTGCAGATAATCAAGCCGGGAAATGATCCCCTGAATGTCTCCGATGCCGTCTCCATTTGAGTCGCAGAAACTTTTTGGATATATCTGATACGCTGTCTTGTCGTGCCACCACTTTTTTGTCATGTTATCGTCTCCGATCAGCAGTTGTTTATCGAATCTGAGATCATCTAAATGTCATAGGCTGAGAATATCTGACGGTGCGGAAACTATATAGTCAGCTCCCGCACCCATAAGCTCATCATTGCTTCCGTATCCCCACAGCACTCCTACGCAGTGCAGTCCGTTTGCTTTTGCCCCCTCAATGTCCTGATCCCTGTCTCCGATCATCAGAACAGATCCGGTATCTGCATCTCCCAGTTCACCAAGAAGATGCCTGATAACATCTGCTTTTCTGCTGATGCGTCCGTCCATCGTTGCCGCACCGACATAGTCGAAGTACTGACGCAGGCCAAAGTGCTCAAGTATCCGGACCGAGAATTCGTACGGCTTGGATGTGGCAAGCGCTGTTATTGCATTCCGTGCCTTCAGTTCTCCCAGCATCTCCGGGATACCGTCGTACACCTTGTTTTCAAAGATCCCGTCTGCACGGAAATATTCCCTGTAGTACTCAACAGCCTGAAGAGCCTGTTTCTCACTAAAGTCAAAGTACTTTATGAATGAATCTGTAAGCGGAGGCCCGATAAACGGATATAGTTCTTCCCTGTTTGATACATGGATACCGAACTTTTCCAAAGCGTACATTACAGAATTAGTTATGCCTATGCCGGGATCCGTCAGGGTCCCGTCAAGGTCGAACAGATAGTATTTATATTTCATTTCCCCTCATTTCATTTTTACTTACCAGGAGCCGCCGCCGGATCCTCCTCCGCCGCCTCCGCCTGAAAATGAACCGCCGCCTCCGCCGTCAGAAGGCGATGAGGACAGTGAATCGCTGACGCTCGACATCATGCCGGTAAGCGAGTCAGTGAGCCTTTCAGCTTCGAACCCGCCGTGGTAATGATGCGTATCGTACCAGCCCGGTGCGGTCTTTGCCATGGCAGCGAATCTCTTTACATATACTGCGGTCACTCCGAGAGCGAAAGCGTAAGCTAAGTTTCTGTAATAATAGCCCGGATCCTGCTCCGCGAGCGCTTCCATCTGATCCTTTTCGGCTGTCTTCAGGAAGTCGGTATATCCCTTTATCCTCGACTGTATCTCCGCATAAAAATCGGTCTTCTTCTCGCAGAGCCCTCCGAGTACGAAGAGTATCAGGCAGGACAGCAGACTTACGGCGAACGGTACCGTCTGCGGGCCGTAGAACATGTCAGTCGCCATAGCGAGGACCCATCCCAGAGCGACCGGTATCACCGCATACAGATAATACACTATGCGCTTTTTGTCACGGATGGCCTTTGCCGCCGCCCGGAAGCCCAGGCCAAACAGTACCAGCGGAGCAAAGTTCATTAGCAGGGCCGTTAAGCTGCCCGTCATGAAGCCCGTGGCGGCGATCTTTGAGACTACTGTCAATACCGCGAGGCCGGCCCATCCGGCGGCGTACATGATACTCGCCTTTGATGCAGCCGTCTCGTCATAAAGCATGCCGTCGTACTTGTCGCGGATCTCTTCTTCGATCAGGTCGATCGTCTTGTAAAACTTGTCTTCAAGATCCTTCACGCCTACAACGTCCCCGCTTGCAAACAGTCCGTCCATGAATGTCTTCTCGCCTACGACATCATCATCATAATCGCGCAGTCTGATGATCTCATATGCGGTCTTTTTCTTTTTGCGTATGCCTTTTTCTTCCTCGAACTCTCTTATCTTAAGGTAGCCCCTGTCAGCAAGTGAGAGCAGCGTGCTCACCACATCCTGCTTGTTGAGCGAACCCTTTGCCAGATAGGCAGCTTCAGGCGCGCTCAGTCCATCCGGCGGATAGAACTCCTCGGTCACCGGATACACCGGATCCTTTCCGTACTTTCGCCACAGAACAAAGCCGAACACAGCGAGCAGGGCGAGCCCTCCCGTCATGATGTAGAACAGAACGACCAGGTTCTTCGCCTGGCGCGTGAAATATCCTTCAGGCAGAACGGCTCTGACGGTAAGTCCGCCCATCACGTTCTCATTGGTCTCTCCCTTTATGGTGCGTGAGTCGACCGCTTCAAAAGGCACTCTGACATCATCACCGGTCTTGATCCCGACCTTGCTCATATCGATGTCCTTCGGGAACACCACTTCGAAGCTTGCATTGTCTATAGACTGCGCCTCCCAGGTAGTTCCTACCAGGTTGTAGTATACCTCATCGCCGCCCTTGAAATGATCTCCGCGCGTGTCGTAGATATATGTGTACTCGTAATGCGTCTCCGTGTCTGCGTACTTATCCGGATCGCCTATCCTGAAGAGATATGCGTCTCCGTCCTTTTCCTCATTGAACGGCTGGCCCGACAGCATCCGGAACCCCTTCACGGCAGCGTTGTACTGCGAAAGCTGTCCGTCACGGTCGAGCCTTGTTTTGCGCGGTATGGAAACGTATATGCCGTGGCTCGGAGCAGTGAACTCAACATCCAGGGTCTCAGTGATCTCGTAAGTATCGTCTTCGTTCACAACCATCCTGATATTGTAGTTTCTGATAATGAAGTTGGATGCCGCGAATACTCCGGCAGGCAGCGCGAGTATCGTAAAGCACATGATTGCAGTAAGCAGCAGTATCAGTTTGTTTTTCTTCATGATCGGTACCCCCTTTCCGCGGGCGCTTTGTTCAGCTATCTGACAGCAGCTTTCATCATTTTGAAGTATCCGTTCTGTACGTATGCATATTTGCAATTATTGTATCGCAGTTCATGTAAAAAAGCATCCGGAGTATCGTGTGTATCTGCCTTCTCCCTGTCTAAGCTAAGCAAAACCCCGGCTGTTGATCAGCCGGGGTCCTGCCAGGGAATGTCCCTTTTATTTGGAGTTGGATTTCCTGGATTCTTTCTTGTTATGCGTTTACTGGTTCTGCGATCTCGTCATCCTCATTCTCGTCTTCTGACTTCTTTGCGAAGATCGCTACGACTGCCTGGATCAGCAGGATAACTGCCATGAGGATAGTCCATCTGTCCGTGAATATCATCGGATTGTTCATGTTCTCTGTGAGTACATGTTAACAAAATAATCGTCATTTGAAGCGCCACTATATAAATAACTATGACTTATTTATAAAATAAAAATGACGGTTCATCATCGAAACCGTCATAAAATACACTTCTTTGCTTATTATCAAGGGCCTTACATTACCGCTGCCTCAATTGCTGCCAAAATCGGGTTATAACTGATCCTGCCCCGGTTCACTTATACCTTCCGCATTCTGAAAAGCCTCCCCTAAACTTGCCCGGACCACTTCCAGCTTGATGTCTCTGATAGGATTCAGC
>JAFVPI010000050.1 GCA_017505405.1 Mogibacterium sp. | reverse complement strand
TGCCGAGAACAGATATGCAGATCTTTTTGAACTCTGTAATTGGACATATGTAAAGTGGAACAATACTGATAAGGATGATTCCAACGGTGAAACACAGGATTTTTGCTCGTGTGTTTATGACATATGGGAAACCATTTATAAAAATGGGGAGCAGAGCCTTTCTCATGAGCGAATGCTGGATGTACTACTGGAGCATTTGGATGGAAGAGTCTTTGACTATATGGAAGATGCAATCTATGATTTTGTCCTTAAGTATTTTAAGAGCGAGGATGAGCTTGCAAAGAAGGAACAGTTCCTTTTGAAGGTCATGGATGATTTGAAACGTCAGATTCCTGAAAAGGAGATCTTACAGTATTCGCTTCATGTAAAGGAAGATTACTATGTAAGGGTTCTGGCTGACCAGAAGAGACCGATACAGGAAATCAGGGATTTCCTGAGATCCAGAGGCAGATATACCAATAAAGAGTTGTTAGCACAGATTGAGACAGAATATGGTAATTATGATGAAGCTATCAGTCTCTACAGAGAACAGATAGATAGTCGCCCGGACTCTTACTGGTCTGATGGACCGAGAAAAGCTCTGATGGAAATATACAGGATACAAGGAGATACGGCGGCTTATAACGCAGAGCTTTACGATATGATGGTAGCTCATACCGGTGATGAGAAATATTATCTGGAGTACAAGGCTCTATTCTCCGCTGAAGAGTGGAAGGTCAGATAGGAAGAATTACTGAATGAATTTGCTGACAAATTGCCGGCGATCAATCTCTGGTTAAGCTATGAGGACAGATATGACCTGATCATGGATAATGCGGAGCCTGACAATGAGTACGTTATTGATACCTATGGAAAGAAGCTGTTTAGTATGTATCCGGACAGGTGCCTGAAGGTATTGGCAAATGCGGCAGACAGGCAGGCACGAACATCAAAGAACAGGCGTGATTACAAGTATATAGCAAGAACTTTGAAGAAAATAGCAGCTCACCCGGGAGGTAAGGAGATTGCCGCTGAACTGGCAGCAAAGTATAGGGCACAGTATCCCAGAAGATCTGCAATGATAGATGAACTGAAACGGTTTTGAGATTGAGATGATTGGAATATGGTAGAGATATCAAAGGTGGATTGGAAACTGTTTCGCGAAAAAGTTCCTGAATGGCAGGAACTTTATATGGAGCGATTGACAAAGAAGTATATTGAACTGCTGAGTTCTCCGGGAAATGCTTCTGATCACTTTTGGGAACTTGAAAAGAGAATCAGAAATGATAAGAAGCATCCGGGTGTGATTTTGGAAATGAACAAATCCGAAGCGATATGGGATATTGCTATATTTGTAAAGAAGAAGGTTATCACCTTGAAAGATCTGGAAGGATTCAGTCAGGAACTGATTGATTCAGTGACAGAGTTACTTAATCGATAGTTGTCAGAAAAACTCGAAAGTTTTTCCGAGACTTTATTTGACATGAGCTGAAGATAATTCAAGATCTATGTCAGGAGTCGTTATAAAGCATTCGAAGACAGTTGGTTTTGATAGAAAGATGACCGCATCCTGAAGCGAATCAGATTTAAATTCCGCGTAGATTATGATGCTGAAGACGGTGGCAAGGTGTTGCTCAACGAAAACGACGTCGAGTGCATAGTACTGATGTCACGAAATAACTGAATAGTTTGATACGAATCCGTTGGCTTCAACGGGTTTTTTATTTTCGTTGCTTTTGAACCGTGATAAAATAGGTAGCAATAACAGCTGCATAATTAAGTGATAATGGAGATACCTGACAGGAGATATTATGAAGGATTTTTTCCTCTATCTGATGATATATGCCGGAAGCGCGCTTATGGCTTACAACATATACCGTTATATGTGCTTCTCCAGAGACGTACGCAAACACGGAAACTGGGATCAGGAGCAAAGGCTTTTTAATATTCCTATCCTGCTGCTGATACTGTTTTTCATCGGATACCTTGTTGTAGGCATCTTCGGGGATCCGGATCTTGTAATGGCCGGCATCCTTTTTGGCGGAAGCATTTTCGTGTTTGTCATGCTCCTTCTCATAAAGCGTACATTTGAAAGGATCCAGGAGAATGAGCAGCTTGAAGCAGAGCTTGC
This sequence comes from Mogibacterium sp., assembly GCA_017505405.1. GTDB lineage: Bacteria > Bacillota > Clostridia > Peptostreptococcales > Anaerovoracaceae > Crickella. The sequence goes on along the minus strand of JAFVPI010000050.1, from coordinate 30,599 downwards.
TGCCGCAGAAGAGGCCAGCAAAGCGAAAACATTTTTCATGTCCAATATGTCACATGATATCCGCACTCCATTGAATGCCATTATCGGATATACCACGCTGGCAAACCGTGAAAAGGTTACATATGAGGAAAAAAGCGCGTATATAGACAAGATCGATATGGCCAGCCGGCAGCTTCTGGAGATCGTGAACGATGTGCTTGACATGAGCCGCATCGAAAGCGGAAAGTTCAGTCTCGAAACAGGCTGTGTGGATCTGGAAAGCTGCATACAGGAAGCGAGCGATCTGGTAAGGACACAGCTGGAATCAAAAAAGATCGAATTATCAGTATCCTGCGATGTTTCACATAAATGGGTCATGTGTGACAAGGTAATGCTTGACCGCGCGCTGATGAATCTGCTGTGCAATGCCGGAAAGTTTACGGAAGAAAACGGCAGTGTATCCATGCGGCTGACTGAACTTGGCGGCAGAGAAGGGACCGGAAGCTACGAGATACGCATAAAAGATACAGGGATCGGGATGAGCAGTGAATTTGCTGAGCGCGTGTTTGTTCCTTTTGAACGTGAGCGTACCTCGACAGCAAGCAGGATCCAGGGAACAGGACTAGGCCTGGCGATAACCAAAAGCATTGTTGACATGATGGGAGGCAATATAACCGTACAGACCGAAAAAGGCAAGGGCACGGAGTTTACTATCACTGTTGACTTCCCGCTGGCTGATCCGCAGGAGGAAAAACGTTCCGGTGAAGGAGATGAGCTCTCATTTGAAGGAATGCGTGCGCTTCTTGTTGAAGACAATATGGTCAACATGGAAATAGCGCAGATGCTGCTCGAACAGGCGGGATTCCTGATCGAAACAGCGGAGGATGGAAAAATTGCCCTGGAGATGACTGCTGCGTCTGAACCGGGATACTACGATGTGATCCTGATGGATATACAAATGCCGGTCATGGATGGTTACATGGCTGCACAGGCGATACGCGATCTGCCCGATACAAGACTTGCCGGTATTCCGATCATCGCGATGACAGCCAATGCGTTCCAGGAGGATATAAAGAAAGCTGAAGAAGCCGGGATGAACGGGCATATCGCAAAGCCTCTGGATATCCCAGCCATGAAAGCCACTCTTCAGCATGTACTGAAGAATAGCTGATATGATAATTGCTATGAAGAATAAATATGAAAAAAGTTACTGTTCTTGCGAAAAGCTTGTATAAATCAACAACAGAGCCCTTTGAAATGATCAAGGACAATTTCGGGAGCCTGGTAGGCTATGAGATAGTTTTCAGGATCCTGGCTTTTCTTGTGCTGTTTCCAATCATTTCATGGGCAGAGAAGCTATGGCTTGTCGGTAACAAAACGAATGTCATAGCCTGGTATAATATCGGGTCTTTCATCAAAAACCCTGTTTCCTGGATAGTTCTGATCTTTATGATCGCGGTACTTACCTGGGGCTCGATGGTCGAACTATTCTCATTGTATGACGCCATGCACGCATCAGGATCCGGACAAAGAAGAACAACAAAGCAGATAATCTCTGCCGGATTCGGACATTGTTTTAACCGTTATAAAGGCGGGAACTGGTTAGTAATTCCATACGTGATACTGATCCTCAGATTCGGTACTCTCACAGGTGATATATCCAGTGTTATCTCTGTTATCCAGATACCGGGTTTCATACTGGAGGATTTCGGAAAGCGGCCTTGGGAAGGCATCGTATTTGCGTGTTTTCAGGTGATCGCGATCTACCTTTACCTTCGATGGATATATGCAGTACCGGTAATGATCGAAGAAAATGAAGTGAGTTTCAGGGCTGCCTGCAGAAAAAGCGCGGCCATGACAAGGGGAAAGCATTTTATAAAAGTCTTACTGCTTGTAGCGGAGTGGAGTCTGCTTATCGTATTTTTCTATTATGCCGGAACTGCGGTGATCATTATTGAGTGGTACCTTTTATCTCTGTGGCTGATGCGAGGTGCTGTTGACCCGTTCAAAGTGTTTTTTACTGCCCGCTTCGTACCTGTCAGCCTGATCTTCTATCTTATGATCCTGTGGATAGCAACTCCGATAATGTTTGCTGCGATCCAGTGTTCCTACTACAGAAGGAAAAATCAACTGAGCGAAGAAATAAATCAATACACTGAACCGACTCAGTACTTCAGGAAATATCCGGCACTGAAATGGTGGCTCATAGCAGTCTGTGCTGTCAGCATATTTTTCTCTGTTCCCCAGAGATTTGAACAGATAAGATGGATGCTCAATACAGATTACGGGACAGCAATGATCATGGCGCACAGGGGCTTCTCCGCTCAGGCGCCTGAAAATACTATTCCGGCTTTTCAGAAGTGTATAGATAACAGATTCACGGCCGCAGAGCTTGATGTGCAGCTTCTTGCTGACGGTACTGTAGTTGTTCTTCACGATGACAATCTCAAAAGGACCACAGGCCTTGACAGGAATGTTTGGGAAGTCACGTATGATGAAATAAAAGATCTTGATAACGGCTCTTTCTTTGATAAAGCATTTGCCGGAACTACGATACCTACTCTTGACGAGGTAATGAGGATAGCAGGCCGGGGGAATGATAAGCTCTATCTGAATATCGAGATAAAGCGAAACGGCCACGATGACGGCATAGTGGAGAAGGTTATTGATATCATCAGAAAAAACAACTATATGGACTACTGCGATGTGACGTCTCAGGATTACGAAACGCTTGAGGAAGTGCGGAAGACCGATCCTGAGATCCTTACTGCTTATACATCAGTGATCGGTATAGGTGACATCGATACTCTCGATGCGGCAGATATCATCAGCATACAGGAGACATTTGCGACATATGAGAACATAGATCGTCTCCATCGCGCCGGCAAACGTGTTTTTGTCTGGACTGTCAACGAAGAGGATACGATGAAAAAGCTGGTAAGCCTGAATGTGGATGCGATCCTTACCAATGATCCTGCTCTGTGCAGATCTGTAATAGACCAGTATGATTCAAATATCATGAATATAGTACAGCGGATCCACTCAGCCTTTTCGTTCCTGTAACAAACAGTTTCTGAACACGAAAAAAGGAAGGGGCTTTTGCTTTGCCGGTGCTTCTGCAGATGATATAGAGCGGGACTATATGATCACATACAGAAATTTCTATAACATCCAGCCCGGTGATCCGGCATATGAAATCATTCTGAAAGATAATATAGAAAAGATACTGAGCCTTCTTTTCCGGACCGACAATCTCGAAGAAACAAACCTGAAAGAAGAAGCAGAAGAATATCTGCTTTCGATCGGTCTCACGGATGGACAGCTGAAGGCTCTGGCAGACAAGCTTATTGACAGTTAAACGGACAGGGGGGCAAACATATGAAATACTATCTTTATAATCCGCTTGCCAATAACGGGATAAAATCACACATCCCTGAAGGAGCGCAGTTGATCGATGCCTCAAAGACCGATTATCCGGAATTCTTTGCGGGACTGAAGGAGGACGATGAGGTAGTTCTTATCGGAGGAGACGGGACTATCAACTATCTGATAAATCATGTTGATACCGATGCGCTGAAGAACAACGTTTATCTTTACGGCAACGGCACCGGAAATGACTTCCTTAATGATATCAACGAGGAGCCGGGTAAGGAGATACTTCTCAATCCTTATCTTGTAAATCTGCCCGTAGCAACAGTAAACGGCAAAAGGTATAAATACATAAATAACATGAGCTTCGGCATCGACGGGTACTGCTGTGAAGAAGCCGATAAAATAAAGGCTAAAAAACCTAATAAGAAGATCAACTATACAGCCATAGCTATAAAAGGACTGCTGTATGCGTTCAGGCCGCGTCATGCCTGGGTGGAAGTTGATGGAAAAGAATATGAATTTGATAACTGCTGGCTGGCTCCTGCAATGAAAGGCAGGTACTGCGGCGGAGGAATGATGCTTGCTCCCGGTCAGGACAGAAATTCCGATCATCTTACTGTTATAGTGTACATGAGCAGGTCAAAGCTGAGATCACTGATGAAATTCCCGCTGATATTTGAGGGAAAGCATGTTGAACTTACAGATATGGTCAAGGTCATCACTGGCAGGAAGATCCATGTGAGATTTTCCGAGCCATGTGCAGTCCAGATAGACGGTGAGACTATACTGAATGTAAGCGAATACCTGGCGGAAGCGTAAGGAATATCAGGCAGGGCATAAAAACGGCTCTGAGACGAAATTACGGCGTCTCAGAGCCTGTTTGATTGCGCTGTTGAAATCGCGTCACGCTACTTTGAAGGATAACGTCCGATAAACTTAAGTGTTTCACAGACTGCTTCAAGATCAGCGAGCATCTTCTGTCCTTCAGGTGATTTGTCATCGCCGTCACACTCAGTATAGAAGTAGTATCCCCATTCCTCGGTCCTGAGAGGTCTTGTGTGCAGGAAACGGATATTGAAACCGTGACTGCTGATGGCATTGATAGCTTTAACGAGCGATCCCTGAACGTTCTTGACTGTAAATATAAGCATGAAACGCGAGCCGTCTTCACAGGCAGATTCATTTTCATCTCTTGCAAGGACTGCATAGCGGACAACCTCAAATCCGGTATCCCATTTAAAGACTTTGATTATGCTGAGATCACCCTGATAGAACAGATCCATTGTGTGATTGACTTTTCCGCTTCTGCTGCGCTCAAACGGAAGCACACAGGCATCACACTCACCGGATACGACTGCTTCATAAGTCTCGTCATAGTTTGCATAGTCGATATGAGAAACGTCCGGTGCAGCAAAGCAAGCTGCCTTGTAATCCTCAGGATCCATGCCTGCACAATAAGCGATACGGTTTATGTTCTTTAATTCAGTTCCCACGGTAAACACTCCTTACTTTAGTTTTAATTGTCGTTACAAACTCCAATATATTCTTATATTTGCATTAATGCAAGCGATTATTGATTTTGATACAGATATATCAGCAGGACAGGGACTCAGTCCAGAATGCGGGTCTCTTTAACTTCAGGCTCGGAATCATCTTCAAGGTTTTTCATGAATTTCTTTTTCAGGACCTTAAGACCGCGCTCAACGAAAAATACGGAAATCGTTCCGATAATGGCAGCTTCATAAAAGCCTGTGCCGATCGCAAGACCTATGCATGCGGACGCCCACAGACCGGCAGCAGTTGTAAGGCCTTTGATATGTCCTCTGTTGACCATTATCGTACCTGCTCCCAGAAAGCCGATGCCTGATACTACCTGAGCACCTATGCGGGAAGCGTCACCGCTGTAATGGATAACAGCAAATATTCCCGTGCTCATGGCTATCATAGCGCCAAGGCACACAAGTATGTGAGTCCTCAGACCTGCAGCTGAACCGTGCGCGTCACGTTCATATCCAATAACGCCGGCACATAGCAGGGCAAGAAGGGTACGTATGATCATCGTAAGCAGATTTGGCTCAAGAAGCCATGGATATTTGTCTACTAACATGACGGCACCTCCGTTTATCCTTGATTTGACGACTATTATACACCTGTTTGATGCATAAAGTAAAAGTCCCGGACAAGCCGGGACTTTGAGGCTTATTATGCGCGGGCAAGCCGCGGATGACTTTTAGCCCTGTGTGAGGCTGATTACGCTCTGGATCTGTCCCCAGACGATCAGGACCATGAAGAGAGGTCCAAGCCACTTGATGCAGAAGTTGAAGAAGCCTTTTGACTTGAATGCCGAGCTTGACTCAACTTCGTCATCGATGTAGTGAGGAACTATCCAGCCGATGAGGATAGCCATGATGAGACCTGTTGCAGGCATCAGGATACCTTCAGCTACTGCATCCCAAACATCGAGTACATCTGGAATTCCGAAGAGGTGGAACCACTGCATTGTAGTTCTTTCTCCAAGTCCGTCGAGGGCTGTCATCAAGTTTCCGATGAGTGCCCATGCTGCCATTACCATTGTGACTCCGAATCTGTTAGCAGACTTTCCTGCTTTGATGCGGCTGTCGAGGATAGCGGAAATTCCGCCCTCCATCATGCCGATCGAGGAGGAGAGGCAAGCGAAGAATACGAGGAGCCAGAACAGGAATGCGAAGATAGCTCCGCCCTTCATGTCATTGAATACTGTAGGCATGGATACGAAGAGGAGTCCAGGGCCTGCACCGAAGTCGATACCGAATGCGGAGCAAGCAGGCATGATAGCCAGACCTGCAAGCAGAGCAGCGCATGTATCACCAACAGCAACGATAATAGCGTCCTTTTCGAGGTCTTCCTTCTTATCCAGATATGAACCGTAAGCGATCAGGCATCCGGAAGCAAGCGAGAGTGAGAAGAACATCTGCGAACCAGCGAGCTTCAGTGTTTCGAAGAAGCCGCCGATTGAGCTCAGACCTTCGAAGTGAGGCTTGAACAGGAATGCGATTCCTTCGCCAGCGCCGTTGAGTGTGCAGGATCTGATTACGATTACTACGAGCATGATGAAGAGTGCTGGCATAGCGACCTTGCAGAACTTCTCAATACCGCCGGATACTCCTCCGAGAACGATCACTACTGTAAGTGCGAGGAAGATAAGTACCCATACTACAGATGATGTATTCACGAGAGTTTCACCGAATGTAGCACCAGGATCGAACTGATTGCCTGCAAACATGCCGAGCGACTTGAAGAAGTACTTCATTACGTAGCCGCCGAATGTGCAGTAGAACGCGATCAGGAAGAACGGTACTATTGTCTGAAGAACACCGTTGAAAGTGAATCCTGGGTGGATCTCCTTGTAAGCTTCGATAGCAGCTTTCTGAGATTTACGTCCGATAGCGATCTCGGAAAGAATCAGAGGATAACCTACAACTACGAGAAGGATCATGTACAGGAGAAGGAAAGCGAATCCTCCGCCGAGACCCATCTTGTAAGGGAACCCCCAAAGGTTACCAAGACCGACTGCGGAACCGAGTGAGGCCATTAAGAATCCAAAATTGGAATCAAATTTGCCCTTAGCTTGTTGTTCCATAACAATACCTCCTTAATGATAGAAAAGCATTAATGCTTAAATATACATATTTCATTATACTAAGAAAAAAAGTGATGTCAATATGAAAGCTTCTTCACAAAATCTTCACATATGTAAAAATTCTTTCAAATTTCAACACTTTCAATGGGTAACAATTAGCAGGCGCTTAACAAGCGTTAAAAAAGAGGGCGGCAGTGCCGCCCTCAGTGATCAGAGATGGTGATCAGTCTCCTTTATACTTGAAATCTCCGTCACGCCAGCCTTTCTCATATTCATAATGCCATACATCATCGACCCATTTGCCTTGTTCATCCCAGGCTTCTCTATCGACTATTGTTCTGGTTTCATATTCAGCGTCATGATGTATTACTGTTGTGGTACCGTCTTCATTGGTGATCTCTTCATCCCAAGGATCTTTTATCTGAACGGTTTCTGTATGCGTCTCCGCAGGATGATGTATCACTTCGTAATGGCCAGGCACATCAATTACTTTCTTCTTATGATGTTCTCTTTCCTTGAGCCATGCATCATGAGCCTTTTTACGTTCTTTTTTCTTCTGATCCTCACCGCTCCAGGATGAAAGGCCTGTTTCGGTTCCCTTGGTGTAGTAATCTCCGCCGATCTGTATGACATTTGATGGAGCGGCAGAATATTCGCCTTTCTTTGCCTTAGGGAGCTGATTGATTATCTTGCCCCAGAGAGCAGCTGCCGGCGTAGACATGGATGACATTTCAACGTTTTCATCAGTGCCGATCCATATGGATGCAGCGTAGGAAGGGGTGAATCCGTCGAACCAGATATCGTACTGGTCGTTCGTAGTACCGGTCTTGCCTCCGGGCTGAACATCAGTTACATACATATAATTATTATAGCTTACAACTGATTTGAGGACTTCCTGCATTATCCAGGCAACGCCTTCATTGAGAGCTTCTGACTGCTCTGATTTACCTTCCAGAAGGACTTCTCCGTTGCGGTCAAGGACCTTGGTGTAGCAAATCGGCGTATTGACTTTGCCTCCGCCAGGGAATGCGGCATATGCAAGCGCCATCTCAAGAGGCTCCACGCCCTGTGTCATGGCACCAAGACCAAGAGCAGCCGGATTTGCGTCATTTACAGGGTTGCTCTCATCATCCTGAACGGTGGTAAGGCCGAACTTCTTAAGCTGCTCTATAGAGTAATCGCTTCCCACCTGAAGAACAAGTTTAACAGCGCAGGTGTTTATTGACTTCTGGATCGCTGTCTTGAAGGTGTTCTTTCCGGAGAAGGCATTGTTGAAGTTGTTAGGCCAGTATCTGCCCTCGACCCTTGTTCTCTCGTCCTCAATAGAGGAGTGGACAGTTACATAATCTCCCCATCCTTTTGTTCCCTGCTTGTCCATATGGAAATCAGTGTAATTCCATTTCTTTCCGTCTGCAGCGAGATCATAGCTCTTCTGAAGGGCAGCGCCGTATACGGCAAGCGGTTTGATCGAAGATCCCGGCTGACGAGGGTTAAGGGCCCTGTTGAGTACTTTCTGGCCACCGAACTGGCGGCCGCCCACCATAGCCTTTACTTCGCCTGTGCCTACACCGACAATGACCATTGCGGCCTGAGGCTGGCGCTGCTTAGGCGAAAGGGTATAGGCCTTCGGAGTGATCGTGACATCCTTTCCTTTGACCTTAATAGCTCCTTCATAATAAGGATCCTCAAAGTATGCTTTGTCAATTATGACATTTCCGTCAGCATCAGCTGTTTTATATGTTGCCGGTATATTCACATATCCGCCTGCAATAGAGTAGAGGATGTCATTGTCGTCATAGAAATAGTAGTTCTTGAACTCAATGCTGTAGTCAGTTGCGCCGTCAACTTCAGTCTCATAGATCTCAAGTTTGTGATCGGCATTTATAGTGATGCTGCCGTCATCATTGACAGTGACATCTCCCTCGGAGCCTTTCAGCTTGAAGTTTCCTTTTTTGTTAAAGTAATTACTGTATCTGTAAAGAGAGATCTTTCCGTCACTGTTAAGCAGATTTCCGTCACCGTCTCTCGGAGCGCTTACATAAGGGAAGTTGCTGCCGTCCTGGAACTCCTTGGCGATGACCTTCATGGCAGTGGTGTCTACAGTAGAGTAAATCTGAAGTCCCTTTGTGTATACAGTGCGCTCAGCTGTGTCATAATCCATATCGTACTGTTCCATCAGATCTGCGATTATCGTATCGACGAGATACTCGTGGAAATACGAATAGATGCTGCTGGTGGATTTCAGATTAGGGTCTATGAATTCATTAAGTGTGAGGTCATAGGCTTTGTCATATTCTTCCTTATCGATCAGGTTCTGCCCGAGCATGAGGTCAAGCGTAAGCTGACGCCTCTCCCTCGATATATCGTTTGTGACAACAGTATCGGGCTCAGTTGCAACAACCTCGGAATCAACAACATCCTGCGCCTCGCTGGCGAGTTTGAGAAGGGCATAGGTGTCAGGGGACTGAGGCAGAGCGGCCAGGGCAGCGCACTCTACAAGATCCAGGTCTTTGACTTTTTTGGAAAAATATGTGCGGGCTGCTGCATTTACGCCGTAACAGCCGTGTCCCAGATAAATAGTGTTAAGATACGCCTCTATTATCTGTTCCTTGCTGAGGTAGTGCTCCAGCCGGTTCGCATAATACATCTCAAGGAGCTTACGCCTGATGCTTCGGACACTCTTGATATCAGCAAGATATACGTTACGCGCCAGCTGCTGTGTGATCGTACTCGTGCCGCTTATGCGCCCGCTTCCGGTAAGGGAGGAGAGAACGGCTCCGATCATTCGGGTCCAGTTGAATCCGTGATGTTTCCAGAAGGTCTTGTCCTCAATGGCAACAAAAGAATTGATCAGATCCGCCGGCATGTCTTCGTATTTGATGACTTTACGGTTCTCTGTATAGAAGATGTTATCTATCTGTTTTCCTTTATCGTTATATACGACTGAGGAGGTGGCTACCTGCGAATAGATGTCCTTGTAGTCATAATTAGGAGCAGTCGCGATTATGGAGAAGGTATATATGCCTCCGGCAAGGACGCAGATCAGACCCAGAAATACAAAATCGCGTATCAGCTTAAGAAAACTGAACTTATATTTTTTGTTCTTAATGGTTTTTCCGTCTTTCTTATAAGACGGACCTTTATCGGGATCGTAATTCGGATTTTTCTTAAGGAAGAGGAAACGCCCAAGACTTCCTTTTTCTGAAGAACGGTTTTTCTTTGAAGACGCAGCTTTTTTTGAAGGACTTCTTTTCTTTGAAGACTTGCTCTTTTTTGGAGAACTGCTTTTCTTTGAAGATGTATCTTTTTTTACAGACCCGACTTTCTTTTCAGGTGATTCTTTTACGGAGTCATCTGAAGCGGCAGGTCTGTCATCCTTTGTATCTTTAACATTTTGCTTTTCAGCATCTTGTTTAACGGCTTTTATGTCATCAAAAATATCGTCGATATTACGGGGATCTTTGTTGACAATAATGGATTTCTTGTCATTTAAAGCATCAGGCTCAGATGACTTTTCCGGAACCTCAACTTTCTTCCAGGAAAAGGTAGCGGAAGTCATCGCCTTTTCTGAAGTGTCTTTCTCTTTAAGATATGAACCAATATCAGCGGACAATTCGTCAGCAGGGGTCTCGAACCTTGACAGAAAGTCGTCTATTTCACGTTCTGTTTCGGTCCTTTCATCTCTGTCTGATCTCATCGTTATCCTCCTAAAAAGCAATAGATAATTAAATATTTTAGCATAATAAGCATACTATTTAAATATAGATGTATTGCCCTTTGCTTTGATGTAACACAGTATGGTATTTGCTATACCAGGGGCGGCTGATCCCTTAGTCCGTATATGTATGATATCAGCCTTGCTGTTTTTAGCCTGCAGGTATGCGCATGGAGTGAAGTAATTATCAGTAATAATGCTGAGTGAAGATTCTGAAACAGAAACATCGCTTACCTTATCGTATGTGCTCTTGAAAGTCCGCGACAGTTTATTTCTGTTGTTCAGGAATGCCTCCACACGGTTTTTCTCCGCATATGAGCATCCGTACAGCTCGCTTGCGGCCTTATTGTCATTGTAAAGCCTGTCGGTAAACGGGTCGTCAACACCCTGAATAATCACTGGGATCCTTATGTTTTTCTTTGACGGACGGATGTCGGTGATGCAGTTGATACCATAAATGTCCCCGGCTTCCTTTCCCTCAGGGATCGAATCGTTTTCAGAGTATCTGTAGGCTCCGCTCCGGATAGTATAGAGTATGCCTGTCAGTTTATCCGTTGTTTCTGCAGTGAAGACCTTCTCAGGTAATGATTCTTCATCTTCAATGACCTCATAGGAGAAGATCATGTTTTCAAAATCAGAGCCATAGGATTTATCCCATGCCTTTATCCGCTTGTCTATGTATCCGGTAAATGACGACAGATTATATGAATTGAGGACAATAGTAGCTTCAAGCGAAACAGGGTACATATTGCCGTTGTTTCCGAACTCCACATCAGCAAGCCTGCAGTCGACCGACTTGCTCTTAAGACGTGTGAGCAGGCTGCTGAGTGCTGCAGCAGGATCAGGCTGCTTGTTTATGCCGGGACCGATTATGCCGGACCTGATGCCTGTGATACTGATCTTTACCGCAGTATCGCAAGGATTATCCTCCATCTTTGCAGGAATGCTTACCTCAGTATTCCTCTGCTGGAAGGAAGCGGTGGAAAGGTAAGTGGATGATCCCTTATCGAGATAAATGACTTTGGTCTTGGAATCTATGTATTTATCACTTATTCCTCTATATCCTCTGGCGAGGCCCTGCTCGTCGTTGAAAAAGACAACGGTGCGCCGTCCTGACTCAATATCTGAAACCGCTATTGAAGCTGCGGCTGCGAGCACCTGTGAGTTATCGACCGCAGTTTCATAGTTAATGCTTACCGCTATAAGGGTAGGGGTAACATTCTTTTTACGTTTAATGGCAGGTTTACTGAAAATGATATTGCCGTATTTATCTTCTTTATATTTAACTGAATGTTCATCAGCCCAGCTCTCTATGAATGTCATCAGCTCCTGCTGGTCAGCGAAACCTCCGGCTTCTGTTGCAGCAAAATCTTCGACAGAAGTTCTGAAGGCAGAATACACATCCTTGTCAATAAGCTTGGTGCTTCTTGACCTGTAAATGCAGATTCCTGCCGTGACCAGTATCACTATGAGTATGAGAGCGATCGTGATTCTGTTGTTTTTTATTAATTTGCTCATTTTCCACTCCGGAACACATATTTTTTCAGTAAATATTATACTCTTATAGAATGTCGTTTTGAAGAAGATATGAGGTATAACAAAAACATTGAAAATTGAGTAAAAAAAGTGCTTGCATTGGAAAAATGGTTGTGTTACTATAACTAGGCTTGCGAAAGCAGAGAAATAAAAGAAACTACAAGGAGGTGCGGCAAATGTCCAGAAAATGTGAAGTATGCGGCAAGGGTCAGACATCGGGAAATACTGTTTCTCACTCCAACATCCATACAAAGAGAAAATGGAACGCTAATATCCAGACCGTAAGGATCAATGATAACGGCAGAGTAAGAAAGGCTTCCGTATGCACAAGCTGCCTCAGATCGGGCAAGGTCAACCGTGCCGTCTGATAAAAGCATATTTTAAGAGGATGGTCTTGAGTACCTGGTACTCGAGGCTTTTTTCTTTTCCAAAAAAATGTAATAATAAAAGCAGGATAAAAATTCTGACAGCGGAAGTAAAATCATATGTCGGTAATCGTAAGGAACAGCTTCGGAGCAATAGCAGTCAATAAGATTGTCATAGAACGCATGATAATAGAGGACATGCTGGGCATGGATTCTTTTCTGATGCTTTCAAATAAAAAAGGCAAACCTATAAAGGAAAAGCCTACGCCGATAATCGATCCTGACTATTACGATGCGGTTGAGGTCTCTGAAAAAAAGGACGAAGTAAAAGTCAAGATCTACATTGTCGTAAATGGCGGAATAAACATTTCCGAAACTGCCGATAAGATATTTGGAGCTGTCGAAAATGATTTTGAGATGCTGAGACTCAGAAGGCCTTCTGACATTACCATAAAAGTGAGAGGCATTGCCAGCGATAAGAACGGTGTGATCGTTAAACAGCACATCGACATAGTCAGAAACAATCATTGAAACATCCATGTATTCACTAAATGACGATATATCGTCTTTAAAAGGGATAGGTTCCAGAAGAAGGGAGCAACTGTCAGCAGCAGGCATTGAGACTTTAGGTGACCTGCTGTCTTATTATCCTGTAAAATACAAGGACAGACGCAATCTGGTGCGTGCAATGGATGCCGGTACGGAAAAGGACAGTCTCACGTGCGGCAGGCTCATCAAGGTGCAGCTGAGACCTCTTTCAGGCGGACGTTCCATAACGGAGTGCACGCTGAGAGACGACAGCTGTGTTTTTTATGCAGTTTTCTTCAACATGCCATATCTTAGAAAGTCTCTGTCCGCAGGAGAAGATTATGTGCTGTTTGGCCGCATGAGGATCAGAAACGGCGCAAGGGTATGGACCAATCCGGAATTCAGCAAAGCCGGCGGAGAGAGAGACATAAGGGGCATTTTCCCGGTCTACAGGCATTCAGCAGGACTTACTGACATAAATCTCAGAAAATGGATAAGCGATGCGCTGGCAAATACCGATCTCGAAACAGACTGGATCGGCAGCGATATCTTACAGAAACGCAAGCTGTGCGGACAGAGATTTGCCTTTTCAAACATCCATTTTCCTGAAAGTGAACAGCATTATAAAGCTGCAAGATACAGGCTGATATATGAAAAACTCCTAATGTATCAGCTTGCGGTAAGGATGAATGCTGCCGGTGCGGCTGATGAAAGTGTTGATGCATCAGTACCCGAACAGGATATGAGCAGATTTTATGATGGCCTTCCGTTTACGCTGACAGAAGGACAGGCAAAATGCATCGGCGAGATCATGACCGACCTGGGTGACCGAAGACCAATGAACAGACTTGTTCAGGGCGATGTCGGATGCGGCAAAACGGCAGTAGCTGAAGCAGCCATATACCGCTGCGCCATGTCAGGACTGCAGTCAGCCATGATGGCTCCTACAGGAATACTCGCCAGACAGCATTACGAAAGCATAAGCAGTGACCTTTCACGATACGGAATAAAATGCAGCCTGCTTGTGAGCGGAATGAAAGCTTCGGAGAGACGCAAAGTCATAGATGACGCAGCAAGCGGTAAGACAGATGTACTGATAGGAACGCATGCTCTGATACAGAATGATGTCACTTTCAATGATCTGGCGCTGGTAATAACAGATGAGCAGCACAGGTTCGGCGTTGCGCAGCGGAAGAGCCTTGTCAGGAAGGGAAGAGGCGTAAATGTGTGCGTCATGAGTGCTACTCCTATTCCAAGGACTCTTGCCGCTACAGTATTCGGCGACATGGATTTCAGCATAATCAGATCGATGCCGAAAGACCGCAAAAGGATAATAACCAGGGCTCTTGATCAGAACACAAGGGAACGCGCATATATAGATCTGAGGCGCGAGCTTGAAAAAGGAAACCGGGCTTATGTGATAGCCCCAAGCATAGACAACGATGATGAGGAAATGATGTCTGTGCAGAAGCTTTATGAAGAGATCCGGGAGAGATTTCCTGATTACAGAGCGGCGCTGCTTCACGGACGGCTTACGGGTGATGAAAAAACAGCGATAATGAACGACTTCAAGTCAGGCGTCATACAGATCCTTGTATCTACTATCGTTATCGAAGTAGGTATAGATGTGCCTGAGGCTACTGTCATGATAATCGAAAACAGCGAGCGTTTCGGACTTGCACAGATGCACCAGCTGAGAGGCAGGGTCGGAAGAAGCAGCAGACAGTCATATTGCTATGTCATCAACTACAGCAGATCTGAATCCGCTGCGGCAAGAGCAAAAGCCATGGCTGAAATAAGCGACGGCTTTGAAATAAGCGAAGTTGATTACGAAATGAGAGGCCCGGGAGACGTAATGGGTACGATGCAGTCAGGCGCAGCTGCCACTGATGTATTGATGCTTTCAAGATATACGGATATACTTGAAGCAGCAACAGAGGACGCAGATACTGTAATGAAGGAGCGTTCAGAAGGCAGATGCCTTACTGATGCTGAATATGCATACGATATGATGATGCGGGCAGGCGCATCCGATAATTCAAACATAATCTGAAAAAATGAAGATAACATCAGGAAAATACAAATACAGAAATATAGAGGTCCCGAGAGGGATAAGACCTACGACAGAGAAGGTAAGGGAAGCTGTATTCAGTATGATAATGCAGTGGCTTCCTGAAGCTGAAGTGCTTGATCTCTTTGCGGGGAGCGGCGCGATGGGTATAGAAGCACTTTCAAGAGGTGCAGCAAAATGCACTTTCGTTGAATCCAGCAGACAGAATCAGAGAGTTCTTATTTCAAACATATCCAACTGCGGCGCAGGTGAAGAAGCGGCAGTCATCGGCAGGGATTTCGAGGCTGCACTGTCCGAGATCGCAGACAAAAGGGAAAAGCCGGTATTTGATATAGTCATTATTGACCCTCCGTATGAGAAAACCGATTATTACGACACTGCAATGCTTAAACTGCAGGAGTTTGGCCTGGTTGATGAAGGGAGCGTAGTTGTCTGCGAGCATTTGTACGATAATAAATTATCCGACACATACGGCAAACTCTCAAAAATCAAAGAAAAGAAGTACGGATCAATAGGTGTAGACCTGTTTCTGGTTGATAATCACGACCCGTTTTGCTAATATGATGTATTAAGTGAGGACTTACCTATGGATAGAAAAGCTCTGTATGCGGGATCATTTGACCCGGTCACGAACGGACATCTCAATATAATAGAGAGAGCCGCAAAGATGTATGATTCACTCACCGTGGCAATTGCGGTCAATCCGCACAAAACGGGCTTTTTTACTTTTGAAGAAAGGGTGGAGATCGTCAGAGAGGTCACCGGACATATTCCTAATGTAAAGGTAGACACTTTCAGCGGTCTTCTGGCAGACTATGTCAATGAAAACGGATTCATAGCCTATGTCAGGGGGCTCAGAGCTACGACTGATTTTGAGAACGAGCTTCAGATGGCGCAGATGAATGCCCGTCTCTTTACCGGCGAGACTGAGACCATATTTCTTATGACTGATCCTAAGTATTCATTTATAAGCTCAAGCCTCATAAAAGAGGTGGCCTCATTCGGAGGCAGCGTTGACGGACTTGTTCCGCAATACGTGTCAGAAAGGATCAAAGAAAAATACGGTAAATAATATGGAACTGCTTTGCCGGTTCTGAATAAAAATGGAGGAATCAATATGAACGACGACAGCATCAAATTAATGTCTCTTCTTGAGGAACTTGAAGATCTTATAACCTCTTCCAGCAAGATGCCTTTCTCCGAAAAGGGTATCATCGACCTTGATGTAGCTACGAAGATCCTCGAGGATATACGCGCAAACCTTCCACGCGACATCCAGCAGGCCAGATGGCTCGATCAGGAGAGGGACCGCATCATCAGTGATGCCAAGAAAGAATACAACAGAATGATCAATGAGGCCAAGGATCAGGTGGAATACCTTGTAAACAACAACAATATTTACAAGGATGCTCAGAGAAGAGCGGATGCTATCCTTAAGGAAGCCGAGAATCACGCAAATTATATGAAGTACAGATCGTATGAATACATCGATCAGCTTCTTTATGACATGCAGACGGATATTGCAAGCGTGAGCGGCTCGTATATCCAGCCTATGACTGAATATTTCAATCAGATGTTCTCCAACATCAACGCTAAGGTAAATCAGAACCGTCAGGAGATGAAGACTCTTGCAGAGAGAGTCCGTCTTGGCGAACAGCCTGAAGCTGAAGCTCCAGAAAATGCTGAAGAAGAATAGTTTCTGATCCGACTGTGACTATACCGGGGTCTGCTTGCAAAAGGCGGACCCTTGTTTTCTGAAAGGATAAGTATGCTGAAAGCAGCAGGGATAACAGCAGAATACAATCCTCTTCATAACGGCCATGTCCATCACATTGAAGAGACAAGGCGCATCACCGGATGCGACGCCGTGATCGTGGCAATGAGCGGTGACTACGTGCAGCGTGGTGAACCTGCGATATTGGATAAATGGACGAGGGCAGAGCATGCGCTCAGGAACGGAGCTGATCTTGTGATCGAGATCCCCGTGCTGTTTTGTCTCGGCAACGCAGGTCAGTATGCCGGAGCTGCTGTAAATATCCTGGAAGCAACAGGAAAAGTATCTCATATATCCTTCGGCAGTGAATCGGGGAATGCTGAGGCGCTCGTCAGGATCGCACATACCTTAAGAGACAGCGAACAGGAGATAGAGGCTTCGGTAAAGTCCGTCAGAAGCAGGGGACTTCCGTATCCTGCTGCAAGAGCACTGGCTTATTCAGAAGTAAGAGCTGCTATAAAGGGTACGGATCCTGAAACCGATACTGAAATTGCCGGTGATATACGGATACTTGAAAAAGCAAACGACATACTTGCAATCGAGTATATCAAGGCAATGAAGAAAGCTGAGCCTGTGGTGGTACACAGGGAAGGAGCCTGCTACAGCGATCCTTATGATGAAAGAATCGTTTATCAGAGCTCTTCGGCCATAAGAGCGCAGACATTCAGCGGAAAGGACATGTCTAAATACGTGCCTGAATGCACGGCAGGTGCTCTTAAAGGATGTCATCTTACAGGACCTGACAGAGATAAGTGGTTCGATGTCCTGAGATATGCAGTGCTTTCAGCAGATGAAGAGACTATCGAAGACTGTCCGTCAGGAGGCGAAGGCCTGGCGTCACTGCTGAAATCAAACGCCGGTTCCGCAGGATCATGGTCGGATTTCATAAGACGGATAAAGTCAAAACGGTACACATATACAAGGCTGTCAAGGCTTTGCATGCAGCTTGTACTGTCGATCGGCAGAAAACGGTATGATATCGAAAGCCCTGAATACATCAGGGTGCTCGGCTTCAACGAAACAGGAAGGGCGCTTCTCGCTGAGATGAGAGACGGAGAAACAGCGGCTCTGCCGGTAATCATAAATGTAAATAAGAACTCGGAGGATCTGAACCCGAAAGCGAAGAGGCTTCTGGATCTCGATGTACATTCTGCAGATATTTATAACCTTATAACAAAAGGGGAGACGGACAGCTGCAGCGACCACAGACATCTTCCCGTCATGCTGTGAGAATAAAAAAAACCGCCGATTCATATGATCAGCGGATTCTGATGGTCGGGGTGACGAGATTTGAACACGCGACCTCTTCGTCCCGAACGAAGCGCTCTACCAAGCTGAGCCACACCCCGATATTTGCAACACAGATAAGATAGCACAAAATAAAATGTAAATCTACACTTTTTATCAAAAACTTTTATAAAAACTTTTTTGAAGCTTAAAAAAATATCCGCATAAAACCGTTGACAAGCCTGAATACGGTGAATATAATGTATCGGTGCGACAAGATAAGTACAGATATAGAAAGAATTTGAACATATAAGGAGGTGTCGACAGTGGCAGTACCTAAGAGGAAAACATCACAGGCTAAGACCAGCGGCAGAAAGGCTGCTAACATGAAGAAGAGCATGACCGGACTTTCGATCTGTCCTCAGTGCCATGAGCCAAAACTTCCACACAGAGTATGTCCTACATGCGGTTATTATGACGGCAAGGACGTCGTTAACGCAGAGTAGTGGAAAGAAATCATTAGCTGATCAAACGAAGCCCCTGTGAAGGGGCTTTTGTTTTGTTAAGAAAACTGTTATAAAATCAACATGTTGTAGTATAATAGATTGGCTATCTACATTATATATGAACGAGGATATAATAATGGCACAGCAGACCAGCAACAACGGCACAAAAAGAGGACCCGGCAGACCTCCGGGCAGCAAAAATAAACCTAAAAATACATCTGCAAAATCATCGTCAAAATCGTCATCAAAAACATCGGGCTCATCATCAGCCAAAACTTCATACTCAGGAAACCCTACCAAGCAGGAAGTCCTCGACGAAATGAAGCGCAGAAGCGACCGTGAAAAGAGAAACAACGACGTGATCTGGAGCATCACCCTTATCGCCATCGCTCTCTTTCTGTTCTTTACAGTAGTGATGGATACGACCGGAAGCTTCGGAATGACGATCCACGATATATGCAACGGATTGTTCGGAAAGATGGCATTCGTGCTGCCTTTCCTTGTTCTGGTGTTTGCGCTCCTGCTTCTCGGAGGCAAGCTCACCCATATAAATACGCGCACGGCTGTTTTCAGTCTGCTCATTTTCATCAATATGTGCGTTCTGAATTCGTACAGATTCATCGATGCAAATAACATCCGGTGCGGATTCAGGGACATAGTTGACTTCTATATATATGGTGTCGACGGTAAAAAGGGCGGTGCCATAGGCATGGAGATCGGTTCGATCCTTGCCAAACTTTTCGGCATGCCCGGCCTTCTTATCATTTCCGTCACGGTCCTGCTCATATCGATATTCATGGTAGCGAATTCACCGATATCCAGAATGGCAGGCAATCTGGGGGTCAAAAGAGAACAGAACCGCATTCTGAAAGAACTTGAAAATGATGAAAAACGCAGGCTGTCGGATGAGCAGATAAAAGCAGCCATCGCTGCGGATCCTTCGATCTCTGCGCCTGTTGATGATAATAAACCTTTCTGGAAGTCCATAATCAGCGGGATCATGCGCGAGGAGGAGCCGTCAGATGATCTGCAGCATGCAGCTGCCGCAGCTCCAACACCGTCCGTGGACGATATACCTAAGCCGTTCGGAGGCAACGCAAATGAACGTGCTGATCTTGACTACACCCAGATCATAAATACTCCTGTGCAGGCAACTGATAAAAAGCTCAGCAGAGGCACTCTTTTCGACAGGATGAAAAGCATCTTTGCCGGAATAGACAGTGAGACCGGTGAAACACTTACAACTGAAAATCTCAAGGAATCTGACAGCACCGGAAGAAAGGGACTGAACGGAGACAGATCTGAGCCACGGAGTGTATATTCCGACAGTAGAAATTTCGATTCCGATGATGAAGATTTCGGATATCCGGGCAGAAAGCGCACTCCGGAGAAGAAGACCGTTAAGACAGGCATGGGTCTTGGAGATCCGGACGAGATAGTGCATTCAGGATCTTACGGACTTGACGGACACGCAAAACCGGGCTCTGCCGCAAAGAAGAGCACCGGCCTTGAGGCTGCCCCGAAAGCAGTACCTGCGCCAAAAGCTGCTTCATCGGCCGGCGCAGCTGCAT
Organism: Mogibacterium sp.; assembly: GCA_017505405.1. Lineage (GTDB taxonomy): Bacteria > Bacillota > Clostridia > Peptostreptococcales > Anaerovoracaceae > Crickella. The sequence goes on along the minus strand of JAFVPI010000050.1, from coordinate 10,336 downwards.
CAAAGCCAAAAGCTCAGGCACCTAAGCCTGCAGCTCCGAAGCAGGAAGCACAGCCTCAGCCTGCTGCGGATACTTCGGAAGATGCGGCCATCTCAGCCGGATTCAATACCGTAACCGAGGACATGTCGTATGAGCTGCCTCCTGTAAGCCTTCTTAAAAAGGATACCGGTTCAAAGCAGCTGATGAACGATGCCCAGCTTCAGGCACGCGCAGAACTTCTTGAGCAGACGCTGAACGACTTCGGAGTAGATGCAAGGGTCCTCAAAGTTACACAGGGAGCATCAGTTACAAGATATGAGGTGCAGCCTGCTACCGGAGTAAAGGTCGCAAGCATAACAAGACTTTCCGATGATATTGCTCTTAACCTGAGAGCTAAAAGCATCCGTATAGAAGCACCGATCCCTGGTAAGGCGGCAGTAGGCATAGAAGTCGAGAATGACAAGCCTGCGCCTGTTCTTATCCGCGATCTGATCGAATCAGAAGAGTTCATGGAAGCTCCGTCCATAGTTGAATTCGTTGTCGGCAAAGACATTTCAGGAAACAACATCGTTGCAGATCTCCGCGACATGCCGCATCTGCTCATCGCAGGAGCGACCGGTTCCGGAAAGTCTGTCTGCATAAATTCCATAGTCACGAGCTTCCTTTATAAGGCAAGGCCTTCGGAGCTGAAGCTTATCATGATAGACCCTAAGGTTGTAGAGCTTGGCAACTACAACGGCATCCCGCATATGCTTACGCCGGTAGTGACAGATCCGCGAAAGGCTGCACGGGCTCTTGCTATCGCTGTAGAAGAGATGGACAAGAGATACGAAGCCTTTGCCGAGCATAACGTAAAGGATCTTAAGTCATACAATGAACTCATGAGAGTGGACGGAAGATATGCTGACTGCAAGCCTCAGATCGTGATCATCATCGATGAGCTTGCTGATCTCATGATGGCATCTCCGTCAGAAGTTGAGAATTCCATCTGCCGTCTTGCTCAGAAGGCAAGAGCTGCAGGCATGCATCTGATCGTTGCGACTCAGAGACCGTCTGTAGACGTAGTAACAGGACTTATCAAAGCAAATATTCCTTCAAGGATCGCATTCAGTGTTGCTTCGCAGTTTGACTCGCGCACTATCCTTGACATGGCAGGAGCAGAGAAGCTTCTCGGAAAGGGAGATATGCTGTTCTCACCTGTAGGCTCAACAAAGCCGTACAGAGTACAGGGACCTTACATCTCAGAAAAAGAGATCGACAAGGTGATCAGATTTGTAAAGAAAGAGGGCGGCAATCCTGATTATGACGAGGAGCTCAAGAACGCCATCGAGAACGCCGATAAGAGATCGAGCAAGGAGCCTCAGGACGAACTGACCGAGGATGCGATCGCTTTCATCTTCAAGTCAAAGCAGGCATCTGTATCCATGCTCCAGAGAAGATTCCGCATAGGATATAACAGAGCAGCGAGGATCATAGATGAAATAGAAGAGAAAGGCATAATCGGTCCTTCAGACGGATCAAGGCCGCGTCAGCTCCTTATCACCGAAGAGGAGTATTACGGAGGCTATGACTCTGAAGAAGAACCGGCTCCTGAGCCTGAGCCTCAACCTGTAAAGACACAAAGAAGTGAGCCTGTGCGTAAGCCGGAACCTGAGCCTGTTTATGAGCCCGAGCCTGAACCCGTATATGTTCCGGAAACAGTCCGCGAAACAGAATACGAAATGGCACCGGAAGATGACGGCATACGCGCATCGAGCGGATTAAGCAATACCAAGGCACTGGATTCATTCAACTCTCTTCCTGAATCAGTGCGCCGCATGATAATGGATGCGGACAGTGAAAGTGATTATTAAAAATGAAAGTATTTATTGACACATACGGATGTGCAAAAAATGAATATGACTCCTCGGTCCTTGCTGCATCTCTTGCTGATAAGGGCTGTGATATCGTATACGACACGCGTGAAGCTGATGTGGTAATTCTGAACACCTGCGGTTTTATTGAGGATGCCAAAAAGGAGTCCATCGAGAGGATATTCGATCTGATAGAGTACCGCTGGAATAAGCAGAAGATAATAGTCACGGGGTGCCTTTCGGAGCGCTATCATAAGGAGCTCTCTGAAGAAATACCGGAAGTGGACATGTTCTTCGGAGTAAATGACTATGACAGGATACCTGACATCATACTTTCCTGGGATAAAGGGGATGCTGATGATGAAAAGAACAGCGTATCAGCAGACCGCGTGGGATGCACCCTCGACATGCTGCCTTACCGCAGGCGCAAGTTTGAGGTATATGACGCTGAATACGATTCTGAAACACTACTGCATTACGGATATCTGAAGATAGCTGAAGGCTGCTACAATGCCTGCAGTTTCTGCGCTATTCCGATGATAAGAGGAACATACAGGTCCAAAAGCATTGAAGACTGCGTAAAGGAAGCGCAGGACATGGCAGCAGCGGGCATCAAGGAAATGGTACTGATCGCGCAGGATACATCGCAGTACGGCCGGGATCTTTACGGAGAACCGCGTCTGCCTGAACTACTGCACAGACTTTGTACTGTGAAAGGCATAGAATGGATCAGATTGATGTATGTTTACGATAATGGTATTACTGACGAACTGATCGAAACCATCGCAAGCGAACCGAAGATCTGCAATTACATTGACATGCCGATACAGCATGTATCAGATAAAGTCCTCAGTATGATGAGAAGACGGTCCAGCGGCGACTCCATAAAAGAAGTGATCGGAAAACTGAGAAACAGGATACCTGATGTTCACATCAGAACCACACTTCTTGTCGGCTTCCCGGGAGAAACTCAGGAGGACATTGATGAGCTTATAGACTTTATAGATACTTATGATATCGACAGGCTGGGAGCTTTCGCTTTCTCGGATGAGGAGGGGACTCCTTCATCCGAAATGCCGCACAAGGTGCCTGAAGAAGAGCGCAGGGCACGTAGAGACCTTGTGATGCAGCATCAGCAGGTGATCAGCGAAAAACTGAATGAACACAAGATAGGCAGGGTCCTTGAAGTCATGATAGACAGATGCGTTGAAGTCGACTGCGAAGATATCATAGATGATATCAATACTGCCGATGAGGAGACCCTCAGCAGAATGCTGACCCTTTATGAAGGACGCACAAGATATGATGCGCCTGATATAGACTGCAGCGTGTATTTCACCTCAAAGAACTGGGAATATTCTCCTGGCGAGGTGGTCAAAGTACTGATAACCGATACCTATGAATATGATCTGGAAGGAGTAGAAGCAGAACAATGAATCTACCAAACAAACTGACGATAGCCCGTATGATCGCCGTACCTTTTTTCATAGCGGCATACCTGCTCGGATACTTTCCGGCAGCCCTGGTCATCTTTATCGCGGCATCATTGACAGATGCACTTGACGGAAAGATAGCACGCTCAAGGAATCTTGTCACAAACTTCGGCAAGATCATGGATCCTCTTGCCGATAAGATACTCGTGTATTCCGCGCTGTGCCTTTTTATAGAATCAGACATAATAAGGGCATGGATGCTCATCCTTATACTTGCGCGTGAATTCATAGTCGCCGGAATGAGAACTGTAGCAGCTTCGGAAGGAACAGTCCTTGCTGCCGGGATGTCAGGGAAGATCAAGACTGCCCTGCAGATGGTAGCAGTCATCGTATTCCTGTTTGCTCTCTGCCTCAATGAAGCAAGGGCTACGGTAATGATGATCGGAAATGTGATTTTCTGGGCATCACTTGTAATGACAGTTTATTCCGGATGCGAATACGTCTGGAAGAACCGCAGCGTATTCAGCATGTAAGAGGAGGCATAGCTTGAAGACATCCATACTTGCAGTCGGAACCGAACTCCTTTTCGGTCAGACCGTGAACACCAATGCAACTTTCCTGTCGGACAAACTCAACCATATGGGATTTGATGTCATGTATCATTTTGTGGTAGGTGACAACCCTGCAAGACTCAAGCAAAAGCTCGTTGAGGCTTTTGTTGATACCGATCTCGTGATCCTTACGGGAGGACTCGGGCCTACGCAGGACGACCTCACAAAAGAAATGGTTGCCGAGCTCATGGGCAGGGAGTTGTATTTTGATGAAAAAGTCATGGAGCAACTGACCGGATTCTTTGAAAAGCGCGGAAAGAAAATGGCTGAGAACAATGTCAAACAGGCATATCTTCCGGAAGGATGCACGCCATTCTACAACGCGTCCGGCACTGCGCCGGGATTCGCACTCAGCGTAGACGGCAAAACCGCGATCTGCCTTCCGGGACCTCCGCGTGAGATGAAATGGCTCTGGGACAACGGGGTCAGGGAATACCTTGAGCAGTTCATGGACAAGAAGATGTTCTACCGTGTGATACGCACTATAGGCATCGGAGAGTCCGATCTTGAGACGCTTCTAATGCCGGTAATAGACGGGCAGACTGATCCTACAGTTGCAACATATGCAAAAGAAGGGGAATGCACACTCAGGGTGGCATCGCAGAGAGATACCATAGAGGAAGCTGAAGCAGCAGTAAACGAAATGATCGGGCGCATAAACGAGCTTGCCGGAGATTACATTTACAGCTACGATGATGAAGATCTTAAGGAAGTAGTCGTCAGGATCCTTAAGGAGAAGGGCCTTAAGATCACTTCAGCAGAATCCTGTACCGGAGGAATGTTCCCGGCAGCCATTACTGACGTTGCGGGAGCTTCGGATGTGATGTCATCAGCGTATATAACATATTCCAATGAAAGCAAGATCAGGGAAGTGAATGTTCCTGCAGATTTTATAGACGAATACGGAGTCGTCAGTCCGCAGGTCGCTGAGGCGATGGCAAGGGGTGCTATGGCACGCGCAGGAGCAGATATAGCAGTATCAGTAACAGGCTATGCAGGACCTGAAGCCGATCCGGGACATGAAGCCGGTGAAGCATACATAGGCTACGCAATGGGCGGGGTATCCGGACACTATGCGGTGTTTACATCCAGAAATGAACGTAAATGGAACCGCAACTACATTCTGCTGAGGATGCTGAGAGCCGTATATCTGCTTATAAGATAGATCCGGGTCCGGTACGGAAAAAAGTGCCGGGTACCATAAAAAGGGCATCAGATGCAGGATCTGAAGCTTTGACCGTTCGACAAATCAAAGCTGCGGAAAATATAATATTGACACAGGAAGTTATTCGCAGTATCATCAATGCGAACAAGTGTTCTATTTAAAAAACGGAGGCAACATGGCAGTACAGAATGCAGGCAGCGCAGAAAGCGCAGCAAAGGAAAAAGCCTTACAGCAGGCGCTCGATCAGATACAGAAGCAGTACGGCAAGGGCGCAATAATGAGACTCGGAGAGTCAGGCCCTGTAAGCAATATAGATGTTATCTCAACCGGCTCGGTTAGTCTTGATTTTGCTACCGGCGTAGGCGGATATCCGAGAGGAAGGATAATCGAGATATACGGTCCGGAGTCTTCAGGTAAAACGACTCTGACGCTTCACGCTATCGCCGAAGCACAGCGCAACGGCGGACAGGCAGCGTTCATCGATGCTGAGCACGCACTCGATCCTGTGTACGCAAGGAACCTCGGCGTGAATGTCGATGAACTTCTCGTATCACAGCCTGATACAGGAGAGCAGGCGCTCGAGATCTGCGAGATGCTAACAAGGAGCGGCGCTGTAGACATCATCGTTATAGACTCAGTTGCAGCACTTGTTCCTAAGGCAGAGATACAGGGCGAGATGGGAGATTCACATGTTGGTCTTCAGGCAAGGCTCATGTCGCAGGCTCTGCGTAAAATAGCAGGTGCCATCAACAGGTCAAGCACATGCGTGATCTTCATCAACCAGCTCAGAGAGAAGATCGGCATCATGTTCGGAAATCCTGAGACAACTACAGGCGGACGCGCTCTCAAATTTTATGCATCAATGAGACTCGATGTTAGAAAGATCGACACGATCAAAAAGGGCGAAGATGTGCTCGGAAACCGCACAAGAGTAAAGATTGTAAAGAATAAGGTGGCTCCTCCGTTCAGGAAGGCCGAATTCGACATCATGTACGGCACCGGCATCTCTCTGTCCGGCGACATACTCGATCTCGCTTCCGATGTGGGCATAATCGATAAATCCGGATCCTGGTACAGCTACAAGAATGAGAGGATCGGACAGGGCAGAGAGAATGTGAAGGCTTATCTCGAAGCCAATCCTGATGTCCTTGAAGAGATCCGCGGCAAACTCATGCAGCATCTGATGGGTAAGGACGACGAAGGCCTTAAGGTGGATGAAGACGGAGTTGTGATCGAATAATATGGAACTTTTTAACGGAAGGCCCCTTGACGTATCGGACAGATCCGAAAAGGAAGTCAGGGTATATGATTTCCTTGATGATCTCGGTATCAGCTACATGAGGCTTGATCACGCACCGGCATTTGGTTCCGAAGAGGAGCTATGCCGCGAGATAGAGGATTCCCTCGGAGCAAGGATCTGCAAGAATCTGTTTCTTGCTAACAGGCAGCGCACCAGATTTTACATGCTGATGATACCGGAGCATAAGGTGTTCCGCAGCAGCGACATTTCAAAGCAGGCAGGCAGTTCAAGGCTGCATTTTGCTGAATCTGAATATATGGAGGATCTGATCGGATGCTCACCGGGTTCAGCGAGTGTAATGGGACTCATAAACGACTCAGATCACAAAGTACAGCTTCTTGTGGATGATGATGTAATCAATTCAGAATATGTCGGCTGCCATCCATGCATAAACACTTCGAGCCTGAGAATAAGATCTGAAGACATTTTCGATAAGTTCGTAAAGGCAACAGGCCACGATTTCATTATCGTGCATGCAGAATAAAAGAAACTTTTTTAAATTCCTTCTTGACCTTGCAATCGCAATGTAGTATCATTTTCTGCGGTTAACCGCGCGGAGCGGGTTTTTTAAGCGTAGCACCCAAACTCCGGCGAGTCTGGTTTAAGGAGGAATTTGATATTATGTATGCTATCATCAAGACAGGTGGCAAGCAGTACAGAGTACAGCAGGGAGACGAGTTCAGAGTTGAGAAACTCAATGCCAACGTAGGCGATACAGTAGTATTTGACGAAGTCGTAGCTGTAGGCGGTGACAAGCTTGTCGTAGGCACACCATTCGTAGAGGGATATGCTGTTGAGGCTGAGGTCCTCGAGCAGGGCAAAGCTGATAAGGTAATCATCTACAAGTACAAGGCTAAGAAGGATTACAGACGTAAAAACGGTCACAGACAGCCATATACGCTGGTAAAGGTAACCGGTATCGGCGCTTCCGCCAAGAAGGCAGAGAAGGCCGCTAAGGCTGAAGAGCCTGCAAAGGAAGATAAAGCTGCACCAAAGGTCAGCGCTTCAATGAAGAAAGACGAGCTTCTGGCAGTTGCTAAGGAGATGGGAGTCGAGGTAGACGCTAAGGCTACAAAGGCTGACATCATCGCTGCTATCGAAGCTAAGTAATTTAGGGGAGGAAGCAAGATGTCAAGTAAAAAAGGAGTAGGAAGTTCCAAGAACGGCAGAGACTCCGAGGCGAAAAGACTTGGACTCAAGGTAGGTGCCGGTGAATTTGTAAGCGCAGGAAGCATCCTCATGAGACAGAGAGGAACAAAGTTCCACCCGGGCAACAACGTTGGCAAGGGCGGAGACGATACTCTGTTTGCTAAGATCGACGGAACAGTAAAGTTCGAGAGATACGACAAGAAGAGAAAGCAGATCAGCGTTTACAGCAAAGAAGCATAAAAGCTTATGGCTCCTGCATATGATGTGGGAGCCACTTTTATTTATTGAGAGATATGTTTGTTGACAGAGCAGAAATAACCATAATATCGGGAAAGGGCGGCAATGGCGCTGTTACTTTCCGCAGAGATCCGTATGTACCTGACGGTGGTCCGGACGGCGGTGACGGCGGAAACGGCGGCAGTGTCATTTTCGTTGCCGATAAAAACTTAAGGACTCTCATGGACCTTAAGTACAAAAGAAAATATCAGGCTGAAAACGGGCAGCCCGGAATGAAGAGAAACCGTTTCGGCAAAAAAGGTCAGGATCTTTATATCAAGGTCCCGGTCGGCACCATGATCATTGACAAGGAGACCGGACATCTGATGAAAGACCTCGTCAGAGACGGCGATTCCGTAGTAGCCGCAAAAGGCGGACGCGGCGGAAGGGGAAATGTTCATTATAAAAGCAGCATAAGACAGGCTCCGAATTTTGCTGAAGCAGGCGGACCGGCAAAGACAAGAGAGGTCATACTCGAACTCAAGCTTATCGCAGATGTCGGCCTTCTCGGCTTTCCTAATGTAGGAAAGTCCACTCTGCTTTCTGTGTGCACTAATTCCAAACCGAAAATCGCGGGCTATCATTTTACAACGATAGATCCTAATCTCGGCGTTGTATATCTGCATGATACCAGCTTCGTAATGGCGGATATCGCAGGCATCATCGAAGGAGCATCCCATGGCGCAGGTCTCGGATTCAAATTTCTGAAACACATTGAGAGAACCAAAGTCCTCATCCATGTAGTCGATGTTTCCGGCTCAGAAGGCAGGGATCCGATAGAGGACTATAAGAAAATCAATGCTGAGCTTCTTGAGTTTGATTCCCGCCTGGCAGAGAAACCGCAGATCGTAGCTGCCAACAAGATCGATCTGGTAACAGATCAGGATAAATACCAGGAGTTCATGGACTTCATGGCAGAAGAAGGCCGCGAAGTATATCCTATAAGCGCTGCTGCAAGGCAGGGCATAGAGGACCTCATGAACGCCGCACTCCACGGGGTTGAAAACTATGTAGAGCCTGACACTGAGCCTATGACTATGTTCGACTTCGAAGCAGACGAAAACGAGGCTGATTACAGAGTCGTAAGCGCTTATAAAGCTGAAGACGGAGCTTACGTGCTTGAGGGCAAGCAGCTCCTCAAGATATTCCACTCTACTAATTTCACCGACAGCGGATCTATAAGATACCTGTATAACTATATTGAAAGACAGGGCGGAATAAATCTGCTCAGACAGCTTGGACTCAAGGAGGGCGACACCGTAAGGATCGAAGACTTCGAATTCGAGTTCACCGAGGATTAAGATCACTGAATCATTCATTTCCGGCACTTTTTTCAGCAGAAATAACACTTTCAATCAAAGCATGACCGTGAAAACGGTCATTTTTTGTTGTACTGAGCTCAGTTTCTGCTTCATATCGTGTGATTAATGAATTTATAGGCATGTTTGAGCATATGGAGAACTATTCTTATACTGACAGCATAAGACGAAAGAGGTGAAAACTTATGACGGAAAATGCTGCCGCAAAAATAAAAGATGTGCTGGAGGATATTCTTGGTGATAAGAAAACTCTGTTAAAGATACTTTCAGTTGTGCTGATACTGCTTATAGCCGTAATTCTGAGGATACATGATGAAAATAAGGCAGATATAAAGATCGAGTCTTCAGAACCTGTTGAAGAGCTGGAATACAGTGAAGAAAGCAGCGCTCAGCCGGCAGTCATATTTGTTGACATAAGCGGAGCAGTTGAAAAGCCCGGTGTTTACGAAGTAACAAAGGAAACCAGACTTTTCGAGGTGATAGAGATGGCCGGCGGTCTGTCTGAGGATGCTGATGCAGATCATGTAAATCAGGCATCTTTTGTAGAAGACGGACAGAAGATAATAATACCTGTAAAAGGAAGCGATAATGCGGGAGATCTTTTATCGTCAGGCCCTGAAAACTCAGGCTCTGTAAACGGTCTGATAAATATCAATACAGTTTCAGCGGATGAGCTGAAAACGCTCAATGGCATTGGAGACGCAATGGCTGAAAGGATAATAGAGTACAGATCATCAAGGGCATTCAGAAGCAGGGAAGACATTATGTCGGTCGATGGAATAGGCAGCAAAACCTACGAAAAGATCAAGGACCACATAACAGTTTGAAAGTTAAAGGAGATATCAAAATGTACGGTATATCACAATCTGAAACAAAGATCCTGAAGGATCTTGTAAAGGAACTCAACGAATTCAACAGTTATGTAAAAGCAGGAGTCAGTCCTTTCGGACGCGATTATATGCAGGGCAACTATTTCTATGCGTTCAATCCTGCAAAGACCACGGATAAGGACATGTATATAAGGAATATAAAGCTGCTGGGTACCATAACCGAGATCCTTGACGAAAACTGCATAAATATCAAGAGCCAGGGTTACACATATCTTAAAGATGCAATATGCATCATTACTGACAGAAGGTGCCTGGACGTATGCATGGTGAAAGAGGTATATCCGTATATCAGAGACAAGCACAGGCTCAAAAACAGTTCAAAGGTTGAGCACAGCATAAGGAATACACTTGATTCCGCATA
>JAFVPI010000004.1 GCA_017505405.1 Mogibacterium sp. | reverse complement strand
TGCCTGATATACGGCTTAAAGAAGAATGCATATGACCCTCCGGCTTTTTTAAACTCCCGCAGTTCCGTATATCCTATGCTGCGGCTGCCGAGAGCATCCATAAGGAGCCTGACCTTGACTCCCTCCCTGGCCTTCCTTGTAAGAAGTTCTATGAGCCTTCTTCCGACAAAATCGTCCTTTACTATGTAATAGCAGAGCTTGATGGTATATCTGGCGTTCTCTATGTCCTGACAGAGCCTTTCGAACATCTCCTTTCCGTCGGTGATGATCTCCACGCTGTCATTGCCTGTAAGAAGAGAATCAGCATACTCCAGGTTCATGCTTATCATGTCCTTCCACCGGCCGGTGAGATCGTCCTCATCGACGGGCATGCTTTGCCGCACAGCTTCCTTCTGCCAGCTTACAAGAGTACTTTTGCCCTCTTTCTCGTCTTCGGTCATTCTGAAGATCTGCTGTCTGGCAATATGCTGTGAAAAGATCATATAAAGGAACAATCCGGCTGCAGGTATCATAAACAGCACCATTATCCACGCCATTACCGCCGAAGGCGATTTTGAATCATCAAAGAAAATCAGTCCGAGCGCTATAAGTGCGTTGAGGACGTAAATGATGGCCATTATATGTGACACTGTGAAAAACTGCAGGAACTGCTCCAGTAAGCCTGTCATTCCACTTCTCTTCCTTCAAGGCTGAATGTCTTGCATTCAGTGATCTCTACCCTTACCTTACGGCCCATGAGCTGCTCAGGGCTTTTGTCAGACGTGAAATTCACCAGTTTGAATCCGTCTGTCCTGCCGGCCAGAACATTATCATCGCTGCGGCTCACGCCTTCTGCGATGACCTCACAGACACGCCCCTTGTATGCCTGATTCTTTTTAAGGCTGATCTCGTTCATCACATCTACCAGTCTGTCGAATCTCTCGTGGCAGACCTCGTCAGGAACCTGATCGGTGAACTTTGCTGCCGGAGTCCCTTCTCTCGGAGAATATATGAACGTAAATGCCGAATCGTATTCAACTCTTCTGGCGATATCGAGTGTTTCCTCAAAATCCTCTTCGGTCTCACCCGGGAACCCGACGATTATGTCAGTTGATATCGTTATATCCGGAGCGGTCCTTCTGAGCTTGTCTACGATCCCGAGGTATGATGCCCTGTCATAGTGACGGTTCATGCGCTTCAGTATCCTGTCGCTTCCTGACTGCACCGGAAGGTGGATGTTGTGGCACAGCTTGCTGCAGGTATTGAAGCAGTCTATCATCTCATCCGATATGTCTTTCGGATGAGAGGTCATGAACCTGATGCGCTCTATACCTTCGATTTCATTGACGGCCCTGATCAGGTCGGCAAAACTGTGTCCCTCGGCATCCCTGTATGAATCTACATTCTGTCCGAGAAGCATGACTTCTATCACGCCGTCAGAAGAAAGCCTCCTGATCTCACTGCAAACATCGCTGAGCATACGGCTCTTCTCGCGTCCTCTGGTATAGGGAACGATGCAGTATGTGCAGAAATTGTTGCAGCCGTATGTGATGTTTACAAGAGCCTTGTGCCTGTGCATTCTGACAGGCTTCATGCCTTCTTCGCTTATGTCCGGATTGTTGGCAATGATTGCACGCATGCGTCTTCCGGTCCTTAGCCTCTCGTCGAGAAGTTCAGGGAACTGCGCTATATTCTGTGTTCCGAAGACTATGTCGACCCACGAAAAGCGCTTGTTTATCTCTTCTACAACTCTTGGCTGCTGAGGCATGCATCCACAGACTGCCAGCACAAAGTCAGGATCGTTCTTTCTTACCTTTTTAAACTGTCCGAGCGTTCCGAAGAATCTCTTGTCAGCATTCTCCCTTACACTGCATGTATTTATAACAGTAACGTCTGCCTTGTACGGGTCATCTATGTGCTCGTAACCCATGGCTTCGAGAAGACCGGCTATGTTCTCCGAGTCATGCTCGTTCATCTGGCATCCGTATGTAATGATATGATATTTCCTCATTGGATCTCGTCTTTCTTGTCTCTTGACATAAGCATCCTTACAGCCTTTTCAGGAGCAAGATCCCCTTTCAGAACAGCTCTTGTAGCCATGCTTACCGGCATCTCCACATTGAGTTTACCGGCGAGGTCATAGACTGCATCTGCAGTATAGTAACCTTCTACGACAGATCCTACCTTTTCGACGGCTTCCTCTGCCTTAAGGCCTCCGCCGATCAGCAGCCCGCAGCGTCTGTTGCGGGAGAGATCGGTCGCGCATGTGACAATAAGGTCTCCTATGCCCGCGAGGCCTGAAAATGTCTCAGGATTTGCGCCAAGCGCCATGCCCAGTCTTTTTATCTCATGCACGGAGCGTGTCATGAGCGCCGCCCTGGCATTGGCCCCGAGCTTCATACCGTCTGAAATGCCTGTAGCAATAGCGATCACGTTCTTTACAGCTCCGGCAATCTCTACTCCCACCATATCGTCCTGTGTGTATATACGCAGCTGTTCAGACATGAATGCATCCTGAACGAACTTCGCTGCCTCAGGATCAGCAGATGCAGCTACGATACCCGCAGGAGCATTCATTACGATCTCTTCGGCATGAGTCGGTCCCGAAAGAGCGACATATCTGGCCTGCGGTATGGTATCAGCAGCCACTTCGCTCATTCTTTTGAGAGTATTCTTTTCAATACCCTTTGCGAGGTTGACTGCAATGGTGCCTTCTTCAAGATACGGTGATGCATCGGCCGAAACCTGACGGAACGTCTGGGCCGGAACTGCGAAAACAACTATATCTTTGCCCGATACAGCTTCACCAAGATCATTCGTATATTCAAGTTTTTCGCTGATCATTGCACCCGGCAGGTATCTGCTGTTGGTGCGTGTCTCTTTCATGGTATCGAGAGCAGCTTTATTGCGTCCGTAGAGCGTTACTCTGTGACCGTTGTGAACTATGAGATTGGCCATGGCGGTACCGAAAGATCCGCTTCCGATAACAGCAACATCAAGCGCTTTGTCCCCCAGATCAGGTATGCTGACTCCTGCATAATAGTCTATAGCTTTCATTTTTTCTGCTCCCTCTCTTTTTCTTCTTTACCGTCTCCTCCGATAGTAAGAGGCTTTTCTTCGCCCTTAGCGATCCTCTTTATGTTTGCCATGTGTGTGAACATGAGGAATGCTGCGGCAAATATTGCAAAAATAAAGTATTCACGGCTGAAGTGCCATATGAGCACCGGATATGACAATGCCGCAGCAAGCGAAGCAATTGACATCCTGCGTGTGATCAGAAAGAGCACTCCTGCCACAAGAAGCGCTGCCAGCGCGCTCGGCCAGTTCAGTGCAAGCGCTGCGCCGAATGCTGCAGCGACACCCTTTCCGCCCTTAAAGCCAAAGACGGCAGGATAGCAATGTCCCAGCACTACACCTGCAAAAGCAGCCATGGCTCCGGCGGCCCCGCAGAAACTGAATCCGATCTTTACTGAAATGAATGCCTTCAGAACATCAACGACAAAAACTGCGATGCCTGCTCCGAGCCCCATGACTCTGATGCTGTTTGTCATACCGGCATTGCCGCTGCCTTCTTTACGGATATCGATACCTTTCAGTTTACCGATTATGATCGCAGGATTGATGTTGCCGATCAGATATGCGGCACATGCCATTATAACGATCCTGATCACTTCACCTCCGCTCATCTGCGTTCACCTCTCTTTTCGCTCCATACGAACTTGATCGATGTGCCCTCAAAGTCAAATGCCTCTCTGATCTTGTTCTCAAGGTATCTGGCGTATGAGAAATGCATCAGTTCCCTGTCGTTGATACTGAATGAGAACAGAGGCGGCTTGGTACCGATCTGGGTCGCATAATATATCTTGAGCCTGCGTCCCTTATCTGAAGGCGGCTGTCTCATCATTACCGCGTCTTCGATTATGCTGTTGAGTCTGCCCGTAGTTATGCGGACGCTTCTGGCGTCGGCAATTCGCGAGCATCTTTCGATAATATCGAATATCCTCAGCTTGTTGAGCACTGATGTAAATACGACCGGCGCATATGAAGCAAACAGAAGCTCGGCTTTTATCTTTCTTTCATAATCGCGCATAGTGTTGGTCTCTTTCTCGATGAGATCCCACTTGTTAACGACTATGAGCAGGCCCTTGCCCGCCTCATGCGCATAACCGGCGATCTTTTTATCCTGTTCAGTAAGACCCTCTTCTGCGTCTATCATAAGAACGCATATATCGCAGCGCTCTATAGCCGCGATGGCCCTCACTACGCTGAATCTTTCAATGGAGTCGTTCACTTTGCTCTTTTTACGGAGTCCGGCTGTATCTATAAGAGTGTACTGCCTGTCTTTATACGTGAACGGCGTATCTATGGTGTCGCGGGTAGTGCCCGCTATCGGCGAGACTATGACTCTTTTCTGCTGAGTAAGAGCGTTGACAAGTGAAGACTTGCCCACGTTAGGCTTGCCGATGATAGCTATATGGACGCTTTCATCCGCCCTGCCGAATGAATCGTCAGGAAAGCCCTCGACTATCCTGTCAAGAAGGTCTCCGATGTTTGTCATGTTGGCAGCGCTGATAGGCACAGGTTCGCCGAATCCGAGTTCATAGAAGTCGAGTACGACCTCATAGGCCTTCGACGGTGAGTCAACCTTGTTCACTACAAGTATGACCTCCTTGCCGGTACGGCGCAGCAGATCTGCTACTTCCCTGTCCGCCGTGGTGAGGCCTTCCTTACCGTCAACCATGAAGCAGATGACATCCGCCATGTCCATCGCCATTACCGCCTGATCCCTCATCTGGGAGCGTATGGTATCGTCAGTGCGCACCTCGATCCCGCCTGTATCGATCACGGCGAATTCCTTGCCGTTCCATTCGGTCTCGGCGTAGATCCTGTCACGGGTGACTCCCGGCACGTCTTCAACTATGGCACGTCTTTCACCGACAAGACGGTTGAAGAATGTCGACTTGCCTACATTAGGTCTGCCTACTATTGCAAGAATGGGTTTACTCATCAAATATACCCTCCACAAAATCATGCGCGTTGAACGGCTCAAGATCGCTCATCTTCTCTCCCACACCGATAAACTTTATAGGCATGTCGAATTCGTCGGTGATGGTGACCGTTATGCCGCCCCTTGCTGTTCCATCCATCTTTGTAAGAACGATCCCTGTGATATCAGCTATATTGTTGAATTCTTCAGCCTGATTCACGGCATTCTTACCTGAAGTAGCGTCAACTACGAGCAGATTCTCTCTTGTTGCCTCAGGCCATTCTCTTGTAATGACCCTGCTCATCTTTTCGAGCTCCTTCATGAGATTTGTCTTGTTCTGAAGCCTGCCGGCTGTATCGCATATGAGCACGTCAACATTATTTGCTTTTGCCGACTGTATCGCATCGTATATGACTGCAGTCGGATCTGCTCCTTCTTCTCTTCTGATGACTTTTTCGACGCCTACTCTCTGTCCCCAGAGCTCCAGCTGCTCCGCCGCTGCTGCACGGAAAGTGTCGGCAGCCGCCAGCATTACTGTTTTTCCCTGCTGTATGTACATGTTGGCGAGCTTTGCGATAGTAGTGGTCTTTCCGCCTCCGTTGATGCCGATCATAAGGATGACCAGCGGGAACTCATTCTTCATGAGGTTGCGTTCACCCTTGTCCATGAGCTCCTCAAGTATGCGTGAAAGCTCTTTCTTGATCTCACGTTCCCTGGTGATGTACTTATAGTTTATAGCCTTGTTCAGTTCTTCTATTATCTTGGCTGATGTATCTATGCCGACATCGGCCATAACGAGTGACTCCTCGAGCTGATCGAGGAACTCCGGTCCGAGTTCCGGGTTGTCATAGACAGCCATTGTAATAGAATCAATGAATTTACGGAAAACTGATTTTTTTTCAAACAGTGCCATGTATTGGCCTCCTTCTATTCAAGTCCTTCAGGATCGAACTCATCTCCCAGCTTCAGCGACAGCATGCGCGATATGCCCTGCTCAGGCATCGTTACGCCGTAAAGCACATCTGCATGCTCCATGGTCGCCTTCTGGTGTGTAATGAGTGCGAACTGTATGTTTTCAAAGTTTTTAAGATAATCGGAGAATCTCTCGATGTTGACTTCGTCGAGGGCAGCCTCTACCTCGTCAAGAATGACGAAAGGCGTCGGCTTGGCCTTGAGTACGGCAAACATCAGAGCTATCGCCGTAAGAGTCTTTTCTCCTCCGGAGAGAAGATTGATGTTTTTCAGCTTCTTCCCCGGCGGCTGGGCGGTGATCTCTATGCCCGATTCAAGAGGCTTTGTCTCGTCTTCGAGCCTGAGCTCTGCATAACCTCCGCCAAACAGCTCTTTGAAGGACTCCTCGAAATTGACGACGACGCGGTCGAAGTTCTCCTTGAATTTTGTCCTTATGGTTTTATCCATGTTGGAGATGATCTCGTTCAGCTCGTTCATGGCCTTTGTAAGGTCTGCTTCCTGAGCCGTCATGAACTCGTATCTCTTGCTGACGGCCTTGTACTCTTCAATAGCTCCGATGTTCACGTCACCGAGTTCTGCAAGGCGCAGCCTTATCTCTCTTGACTCGCGGTTTCCGGCAGTGATGGCAAAGTTCTCATCTCTCATATCGAGAGCCTCGGCATATGATACCTCGAACTCATCCCAGAGCTTATCTTTCTGCGTATCAAGCAGTGTCTCATTCCTTGCCGTCCTCACCTCGAGCCTGTAGCGTTCATCGCGTACGGATTCGAGTTCTTCCCTGGCCTTTTTCTGGGATGCCATAAGCGCATCGCTCCGGCTTCGCCCGTCCTCAAGCCTTGAAGTTATGTCTGCTATCTTTTCTTCAAGATCTGCTTTCTCCTTGCTCAGAGCGCGCTCGCGGTCACCGGATTCCTCATCGGAGGTCGTGAGCCTTTCCCTGTCTTCACTAAGCTCTTTCTGAAGGTCAAGATTGTCTTCCACTGCTGCCTCGAGCTCAGTGACATCATCTCTTACACGCTCGATCATTTCGTTGTCGGCGAGCATCCTGGATTCACTCTCGCCTATCTTTACCTTGAGCGCAACGATAGCCTCGTTGTCTTGCTCTATAACAGGCCTGATGTCTTCTGCCTCCTTCATGAGGGCATCCGCCCTGGCCTCAGCCTCGGCATACTCCTGCTCTGCCTCTTCTATGCTCTTCCTGTGGCCCGCGATCATGGCATCGGCTCTCTCTATATCCGATGCGAGAGTCTCCATGCTTGATCTGAATCTCTCTGCAGCGCCTTCGTCTTCTCTGACAAGAGACTCAGCATGCTCCTTATCAGCTTTGAGAACGTTGCCTGCGATATCGAGTTCAGTGATCTCTGAGCGCAGAATGTCTCTTTCTGCTCTCAGCTGAGTTCTCCTTTCGTCGAGTTTCTCTCTGGCAGCGGCGAGTTCAGCAGTCCTGCCGTTATATTCCGATATCCTGGCCTTGAGGGTGCTGATCTCCTTCTTTCTGTCAAGAAGGTTAGCCGTCCTGTTTTTGTATCTTCCGCCGGTGATGGCACCAAACGCGTTTATTACTTCTCCGTCCCTGGTAACGATACGGAATCCGCCGATATCCATCTTCGAAATACGGATGGCCTTCTCCATGTCTTCTGCGATGATAACGCGGCAGAGCAGATAATCCACTATCTCTCTGAACCTCTCATCGCAGCCTACCATCTCTGACGCTATTCCGATGTATCCTGCGGCAGAGCTTACGCTTCCGTTTACCCTGATCCTGTCAGATCTAACCGACTTTACAGGCAGGAATGTGCACCTGCCGAGACCTGTCTGCTTGAGCCATTCGATAGTGCCTGTAGCTGATGCGTCATCTTCACATACGATGTTCTGAAGAGCGTTTCCGAGAGCTGTCTCAACGGCGGTCTCGAATCCGCCAGGTACTTCGATTATGTCAGATACCGTGCCGATAATGCCTCTTCTCTGGGCATTCATGACCGACCTTACGGCATTATTGTAGCCTTCATAGTTGGCTTCCATCTCCTCTATGGTGCTGCGGCGCGCGATGGCCTGATTGCATCTGACGGAGATCTCGTCGGTTTCCTTTATATTCTTCTCGACTTCTGTTGCGACGGTAATAATTTTATCGTTAACATCATCGAGTTCCTGCTTTTTAGCACTGAGAGCCGCCTCGTTTTCACTTATCTTCTGCTCAATAAGTTTGAGATTCTCTCTGTTTTCGGTATCAGTTCTGTCTCTGGTCTCAAATTCTTCCTTAAGAGTCTCCCTGCGTTCTTCAAGGGTGGTTTTGTAGTTGCTCAGAGTCTTTATCTCTGCATTTCTGGTGACATTGCGGTGGTTTATGTCGATAAGCCTGCTCTTGATCTCTTCTGTCTGCATCGCTATCGAAGATGACCTGCGGCTGTCTTCGTTGAACTTCATGACCGCGTCTTCGAGCTCGGCTCTGAGCTTGTCCATGTCGCGGTTCATCGCCTTTTCGCCTTCCTCAAGTCTGGCAAGTTCGGCTCTTTCCGTGCCAAGTCTCTCGTTTGCAGAGGACAGTTCCTCTTCGAGTCTGGCAAGTTCTTTCTCAATATTTGCGAGCCGCTCCTTGTTGAGTTTGCCGCCGCTCGTTATGTCGGCCAGCTCATCGATCGCCTCAAGCAGCCTTGCGTTCGTGCTTCCGAATTCATCATTGAGATCAGATTCACTGTCTCTGAGGACTTCAAGCTGCTCATCCGCATCTGCTATCCTGGCTGTTGTGAGATCTAGCTTTGCCTGGAGGGCTTCGAGCTCCTCCTTGCCTTCACGCACGCTGATCTCCAGGTTCCCGAGATTGTGAAGGATGATATTTATTCCGAGAGTCTTGTACCTGTCTCTCAGGCCTATATATTCCGTAGCCTTTTCAGAATCTTCCTTTAAGCCCCCGATGCGTCCTTCGATCTCAGCTATGATATCCCTTACCCTGTCAAGGTCTACGGTCGCTGCTTTGAGCTTGTTCTCTGCCTCGCTCTTTCTGCTCTTATAAAGCACTACGCCTGCAGCTTCCTCGAATATCTGCCTTCTGTTTTCAGGTCTGGTGCTTACAATGTCAGCTATCTTGCCCTGTCCGATGATGGAATACCCCTCGACTCCGATACCGGTATCCATGAAAAGCTCGCGGATATCTCTGAGCCTGCACTGATTTCCGTTAATGAGATATTCGCTTTCTCCGGAGCGGAACATGCGCCTGGTGACCGCCACCTCGTTATACTCGAGCGGCAGTATTCCGTTTGTGTTGTCGATCACAAGCGTGACCTCCGCCATGCCCTTCGGCTTTCTTGTCGCTGTTCCGGCAAAAATGACGTCCTGCATCTTTGAGCCACGAAGCTGTTTTGAGCTCTGCTCGCCGAGCACCCATCTCAGCGCATCGGAAATATTGCTCTTTCCGCTTCCGTTCGGACCTATGATGCAGGTCACGCCTTCATTTAGTTCTATGTTCACAGGGTCCGCGAAAGATTTGAACCCCTGCATCTCTATCCTTTTAAAATACAACTGCTATACTCCCTTCGAAAGTGCGTCTTCCGCTGCCGCCTGCTCAGCCTTTGCCTTGCTCTGACCCGTGCCTCTGCCGGCAGTCTTTCCGTTTATCTCCACTTCGATCGTAAATGTCTTATTGTGATCCGGACCCGATTCCGCCACTTTGCGGTATTCGATCCTTACGTTATGATCTGCCTCCTGGAGCTTCTCCTGGAGTCTTGTCTTGAAGTCCTTGTTTAACTTGCCCTGTGCCCCCAGCGTTATGCGGCTGCCGAGGAGCCTGAGAATGGTATCACGGCCTGCCTCATAGCCTCCGTCAAGTATTATCGCCCCTACGAGAGCCTCGAAAGCGTCTGCAAGTATGGATGCCTTGGTTCGTCCTCCGCTTGCTTCCTCTCCCTTTCCCAGGTAGAGGAATTCTCCGAGACCCATTTCAGATGCCGTTCCTGCCAGCGAGTCTTCGCATACCACGTCTGCCCTGCACCTGGAAAGCACTCCTTCATGAGCTGATCCCATGATCTCAAACAGCTTTGCCCCGACGACAGCGTCAACATATGCATCTCCTATGAACTCCAGCCGCTCGTTGTTCCGCTCATATCCGAGTTTATGCTCGGATGCATAAGAGCTGTGAGTAAGCGCTGTTTTCACGAGCTTCTCGCTTTTGAACCGGTATCCGATCAGTTTATATAATTTTTCAAGATCAACGGCTTGAGCCATTATTCTTCTCCTTTGTCAGCGAGTTCTTCGCTGTTTCCGATCGCTTCTGCGATCATGCCTGTAATGTTGCTGTCCACATAGTCGATGGCTCTGTGGATAGCGTAGTAAACTTCTGTAGCCTTTGAATTTCCATGTATCTTGAGCACTGCTCCCTTAAGTCCGAGTATCGGAGCTCCGCCTGCATCTGAATAATCGAAGACTTCCTTTATCTCTTTGATCTTGCTGTATGCAAGCATCGCTCCAGCCTTGGCAATCAGGCCTTCGGTAAGTTTATGCTTGAATTCTCTCATTATGGCAAGACTCATGCCTTCGCTGCTCTTGAGATAGATGTTGCCGCTGAAACCGTCGGTAACTACTATGTCAGTCTCCCCGAAGACCACGTCGCGCGCTTCGATATTCCCCTGGAAGTTGAGTCCGCTCTCCTTGAGCATGTTGAATGCCGTCTTGTGGAGGTCATCGCCTTTGCCCTCTTCTGCGCCGACATTCAGCAGTCTTACTACAGGCTCTTCATTTCCTGTAATGCCTCTTACAAAGATGCTTCCCATTATTCCGTACTGGTAGATGTATTCAGGCTTTGCTTCCACGCTGGCACCGCAGTCGAGAAGCAATGTTACGCCTTCTTTGCCGGCGCGCGGGAACCACGCAGCAATGGCAGGCCTTTTTATTCCTTTGATCCTTCCGAGGATGACCAGACCGCCCGCAAGAAGCGCGCCGGTACTGCCGCCCGAGATAAAGATATCTGCTTCTCCCGTCTTGAGCATGTTCATGCCCTTGACGATGGTCGAATCCTTCTTCTTTCTGACAGCCATCGCAGGCTGCTCTTCATTTGTGATGACCTCTGTGGCATCAACGACCTCAATGTTTTCACCCTTCCATCTGTTAGCCCTGAGCTGATCATGGATGGCTTCTTCAGGCCCTATGATGACGACCGTCTCGCTTATTTCTGACGCAGCCCTGATCGCTCCTTTTACTATTTCTTCCGGAGCGTAATCGCCGCCCATTCCATCTATCAAGATCTTCATAAGTAAACCTCCGAAAACCCTCTTTCCAGTGCAATAGCACATGGTTTATCTGTGCAAAAGCACATAGTTATCTATCAAATCATATTCATTACATAAATAATCAATGTATTATATCATAAAATATGCCCGCAGGCTCCTGATTTTGAATATGTACACAATATAAAACGGAGCAATTATGCTCCGCATACTGTATATAGTTGTTTTTGGCTGTTTCGGGTTGTTTCAGACTGTTATCTGTTTCTTCTTAGCTGGCCGCAGGCAGCGTCTATGTCGCTGCCCAGGGTCCGTCTTACAGTAACGGCCACCCCATTGCTCTCAAGGATCTTTTTAAAAGCGGCAACGCTCTTTCCGTTGGCTGTCTTATATTCTCTTCCCCTTACCTCATTCAGCGGAATGAGATTGACATGTGACAGCCATCCTTTCAGCCGTGAAGCCAGTTCTTTTGCGCACGCGGCGCTGTCATTTACGCCGTCGATCACGGCATACTCAAATGTGATGCGCCGCCCTGTGAGCTCCGTATATTCCCTGCATGCCTGCATCAGGTCATCATAACCATACTTTCCGGCAACAGGCATGGTCTGCTCCCTGAGCTTCTGATTAGGAGCATGGAGCGATACTGCAAGGTTGACCTGCGGGAAATCCACTGCAAACTCCCTGATCTTAGGGATAAGTCCGCATGTGGATACCGTTATGTTGCGCAGCCCGAGGTCATACCCTTTTTTCTCATGTATAAGGCGGATGAATTTGGATAATCCATCGTAGTTGTCGAAAGGTTCTCCCATTCCCATGACTACGACATGGCCTATGTCTTCACCTGTCAGCTTCCTCATGGCAAGCACCTGAGCGAGCATCTCTCCTCCAGTAAGACTTCTGTCCAGGCCGTCCAAGGTGGAAGCGCAGAAAGTGCAGCCCATACGGCAGCCGGACTGAGAGGATATGCAGATCGAATTGCCGTACTCGTACTTCATGAATACAGACTCTACCTGCGTGCCGTCAGCGAATTCAAAGAGACACTTCACGGTTCCGTCTTTTGATTCCTGTCTGCGCACCGCTTCCGGTATCCCGATATAGTAACGCTCTTCAAGGTCCGCCCTGAGTGCAGCCGGGATGTTCTTCATGTCATCGAAGCATGACACGCCTTTTGCAAGCCATCCGAATATCTGCGACGCCCTGAACTTTTTTTCGCCAAGTTCAGAGATGATCGCCTCAAGCTCTTCAGGAAGATAATTTAAGATATTCTGCTTTTCAATGCTGTTCATATCAATAGTACCGGTGCTGAAAGCAAAAGGTTGACGCGTCCGAAACAGAAAACATGCCGTCTGCGTCAACCCTGTTATTTGCTGTACCTTTTCTACTGTACTTTCTCTACAGCAAGACCAGTCTTGTGTCCGTTTATATCGAATACCGGGAGGTCTTCCTTTGATTCGACAGAAACTGCGATGGTCTCGTCCATGATGAAGTCTTTTGCTCTTTCTACAGCAGCACCGATCTCATCATCGGCATTCATGTAGATCCTTATCTCGTCCATCATCTCGAAGTCAGCCTGCTTGCGGAGCTGCTGGATCTTTGAGATGACCTCACGCACATAACCCTGTTCGATGAGTTCAGGGGTAAGAGTCGTGTCGAGAATGGTGAACACGTTGTTGTCCATGCCCACTACGAATCCCTCCTTGGAGGAGATCCTGACGTCAACGAGATCTTCGGTGATCTCGTACTCCTGTCCGCCGAGTTCCATCTTCACAGGACCCTCTCCGAGAGCCGCGATCATTTCCTTTGCATCCGCCTTTGCGAGCTTTC
>JAFVPI010000049.1 GCA_017505405.1 Mogibacterium sp. | reverse complement strand
TCATCACCTTGCGGTCTATGACACCCTTCGGGCTGCCTTCCATATTGATGCCTACGTCAACGGGAATAATATCCGCCTTAGCCTCTCTGGCCATGCGGCAGACAGAGCTCTCACCCCTGCCCATCCACTCGGCGACAGCACGGGTCACGTCCTGCCCGGACTGGCTCACGCCTTCAGCGACTATACCGTTATCAGCGCACATTATAATGACCGCGCGCTTCTTTATATCTATTTCAGCCGAGCCCTGGATCGCGCCAATACGCGCTGTTATCTCCTCAAATCTGCCGAGACTGTTAAGCGGCTTCGCGATGCTGTCCCATACGGCTCTGATCTCATCATATTTGTCTTTATCAAAAGGCACTATATTTATCAAAACGCTGCCTCCCTTAGCATGGAGTAAATGCGGTCCATATCCAGGTTCTCTCTCAGCATGGCCGCCAGCCTGTCGTATTCCTTCTCTTTGAATTCCCTGTGACCGGAAGTATCACCGCCGCTGAGTGCAACACCCTTCTTCTCTGCCAATGCGTTCACCACAACAGCAGCCACTCCCTCTCTGTCAAAAATACCATGTATATATGTTCCGTAGATATTGCCTTCGCAGACACCGGTGTCGTCTGATGTAAAGTCTAAAGCACTCTGCGACATGCAGCCTTCAGGGAATGTCTGTCCCATGTGTATCTCATAGCCCTCAGCCTCCATACCCGAAAGCCCTGCAAACAGGCCGTCAGCATCGCAGAAACGGCCTTTGAACTGCTCGGTCTTTTTGCTTCCCGTGAGCACAGTAGAGACCGGAAGCAGTCCCAGTCCTTCAACTTTGCCTCCGCCCTCAACACCCTCAGGATCCGACACTTCAACGCCAAGCATCTGGTAGCCGCCGCATATGCCGAAGACCGGCACACCGCTCCTGCTGAGACTTACTATCTCTTTTTCGAGTCCTTTTTCACGAAGCCATGTGAGATCTGCGATAGTGCTCTTTGATCCCGGCAGCACCACCATGTCAGCGCCCATGAGTCCTGCAGGCTCAGAGACATATCTTACCGATACATCCGGGAACTGCTCAAACACATCAAAGTCGGTGAAGTTCGAGATCTTCGGCAGCCTTACTACTGCTATGTCCACAAGGCCCCTGCGGTTCGCGGAGAGCCTGTCCGAAAGAGAGTCCTCATCCTCTACCTTTATGTCCATATAAGGCACCGTGCCCACTACAGGCACTCCGCCCTTTTCCTCCAGCATCACAATGCCGCTGTCAAGAAGCGATGCGTCGCCTCTGAATTTATTTATTATAAGTCCTTTGACCCTTTCCTTCTCATCATCCTCAAGGAGCATCAGAGTGCCGAGAAGCTGCGCAAAGACGCCGCCTCTGTCTATATCTCCGACCAGGAGCACAGGTGCGTCCACCATCTCAGCCAGCCCCATGTTGACTATGTCGTTCTCCTTGAGATTGATCTCAGCAGGAGAACCCGCGCCCTCTATTACGATAATATCGAACTGATCCTCAAGCTTGCGGAAAGCGTCTTTTATTACCGGGATCAGCTCTGTTTTGAATTTAAAGTAGTCGCGGGCTTTCATATTGCCGATCGACCTTCCGTTTATGATCACCTGCGAGCCCTGATCATCCGTCGGCTTCAGCAGTATGGGATTCATACACACCAAAGGATCGGTCCCGGCTGCTTCTGCCTGTACCACCTGCGCGCGGCTCATCTCAAGCCCTTCCTTTGTCGCGAATGAATTGAGCGCCATGTTCTGCGATTTGAAAGGCGCCACCCTGTATCCATCCTGTCTGAAAATGCGGCACAGTCCCGCAGCAAGAAGGCTCTTGCCGGCATTGGACATCGTGCCCTGTACCATTATTACCTTAGCCATTTTTTTCTATACTTTTTACAAATCCAGAGTAAACTTCCCTGAGCCTTCCGTCATCGAGGCTGTACAATCTGCTTATGAGCTCATCTGTAAACACCTCTTCAGGGCTTCCGACCTTCTCCACTTTTCCGTCCGCAGATATGCAGATCACCTTGTCGGCTATCAGATGCGCAAGCTCCAGCTCGTGCATCGACATTATGACACCTATCTCTTTCTCGCGTGTGAGCTTTCTCAGCAGATCGAGGAACTCCAGCTTGTGCCTTATATCCAGATATGAGGTCGGCTCATCGAGTATCATTATCTCAGGTTCCTGGCAGATGGCTCTCGCAAGCAGCACCCTCTGCCTCTGCCCGTCACTTATCTGATCGTAGCTCCGTTCTGACAGCTCTGTCACATGCACCAGCTCCATCGTATCCCTGACGATCTTTTTATCATTGTCCGAGAGTATTCCGAGCCTTCCTGTATATGGATGCCGTCCGAGAGACACGACTTCTCCGCATGTCATCTTCTCTGCAGGCATTCTCTCTGTAAGCATCACTGCCTGCTTCTTCGCAATATCCGTAAGGCTGTATGTTGAACGCTCCTCGTCTCCTATATATATAGTTCCGGCTACAGGTTCGAGCTGGCCCGCTATCGTCTTGAGCACAGTCGACTTGCCTGCGCCGTTCGGTCCGATCAGAGTCACTATCTCACCCGGCTTCACGATTATCTCCGCGCCGGCTACTATCACCTTGTGCCCGTATCCAGAATCGAGGTGTTCAGTTCTTATAACAGATCTCATGCCGTCACCTCTTCTTTCTTCCTATAAGCATTGCGATCACCACAGGGGCTCCGAACACGGCTGTCATTGAACTGATGCTCATCTCGGTCGGCGCGAAGAGGCTCCTTGCGAGCAGGTCGCAGAAAAGGCAGAACACCGAGCCACCCAGAAAGCACTGGGGGATCATTACCAAAGGCTTTGACGTGTCGGTGATAGATCGTATGATATGCGGAACGGCGATCCCGACGAATGAGATCGGTCCGGCAAAAGCTGTGACCGTCGCAGACAGAATACTTGAGAGAGTTATCAGGCCTATCCTGAATGAACGTATATTGACTCCCACACTGAC